>JAICUZ010000148.1 GCA_025935595.1 Burkholderiales bacterium | reverse complement strand
GCGTCATCCACGACTGGAAGTCGAACTGGATGGTCGGCAAGAAGGAGTTCGCCGGCGCCCTCATCGAGGACATCAAGATCCGCGAGCACATCCTGAAGAAGCTCTCGCACGCGGGGCTGTCGGACATCCTGATCCGCAAGGACAAGCAGCGGATCACCATCGACATCTACACGGCGCGCCCCGGCATCGTGATCGGCAAGTCCGGTGTCGAGGTGGATGCGCTGCGCAAAGAAGTGCACGCGATGACGCAGAAGAACGTGCACATCAACATCAACGAGATCAAGCGCCCCGAGCTCGACGCGAAGCTCGTCGCGCAGTCGATCGCCGAGCAGCTGCAGAACCGCGTGTCGTTCCGCCGCGCAATGAAGCGCTCGCTTGCATCGGCGATCCGCTCCGGCGCAGCCGGCGTGAAGGTTCAGTGCTCGGGCCGTCTCGGCGGTTCCGAGATGAGCCGCTCCGAGCAGTACTCGGAGGGCCGTGTGCCGCTGCACACGATCCGCGCCGACATCGACTACGGCTTCGTCGAGGCGAAGACCCCGACCGGCCGCATCGGCGTCAAGGTCTGGATCAACAAGGGCGAGATCATGCCGCAGGGCTACACGGGCATGGCCGAGAAGAAGGAGACGCGCCTCGGCGACCAGGACACGGCGCGCCGCCGCGGCGGCGTCACCGAAGGGCTCGGTGCCTCGCGCGAGTCGGGTCGCAACCGTGGCCAGGATCGCGAGGGGCTCGGCCCGGTGCGTCGCGGCCGTCCCGGCCAGCGCGGCGGCCAGAACCGCCCCGGCGGCGGTGGCTCGGGCAACCGCCCCGGCGCACCGCGCACGCGCGGCGGCAGCGGCCGCCCGCGCCAGCAGTCGCAGCAGCAGCCGCCGGCGAATCCGCCCGCGGAGAAGCCGGCCGAGGAAACGCCGCCGACGACGCCCGAGACGGAGGAGAAGAGCTAACAGATGCTGCTCCCCAGGAAGACCAAGTTCCGCAAGCACCACCGCGGCCATCGCCGCGGCGAGTCCAGGGGCCAGACGACGGTGAACTTCGGCGAGTTCGGGATCAAGGCGCTCGAGAACGGCTGGATCACGAACCGGCAGATCGAGGCTGCCCGGATCGCGATGACGCGCAAGATCAAGCGCGGCGGCAAGGTCTGGATCAACGTCTTTCCCGACAAGCCGTACACGAAGAAACCGGCCGAGACGCGCATGGGCAAGGGCAAAGGCTCTCCCGAGGGCTGGGTCGCCGTGGTCAAGCCGGGTCGCGTCATGTTCGAGCTCGGAGGCGTGCCGGAGCCGCTCGCCAAAGAGGCGCTCCGTCTCGCGGCGCAGAAGCTGCCGATCAAGTCGAAGTTCGTGAGGCGCGAGGGTGGTGATCTCTTTGCGGGCTAGAGACTTGCGCGACCTGACCGACGACGAGCTGGAGCACCGGCTCGCCGACACGAGGCAGGAGCTGTTCAACCTGCGGTTCCAGGCCGCAACGGGTGCGTTGGAGAACACGACGCGCCTCAAGCTCGCCAAGCGCGAGATCGCCCGCATCCTCACGGTGCGGCACGACCGGAATTCCCAGAAGCAGAAGGTGAGCTGAGATGGCGGACGACGAGAAGGAAGAACTGGTGTCTGACACCAGTGAACCGGTGGCAGAGGAACAAACGCCTGAAGAGGTGTCTGACACCTCTACGCCGGAAGCCGAGGAGACGCCCGAGGTCGAGGCGGAGCCTGCAGCCGAAGAGGTGTCTGACACCCCTGAGGCCGCAGAAGAGGCTCCGGCGGAGGAAGAGGTGTCTGACACCCCGGCGCCGGCGGCGAAGACCAAGTCGCTGCGCCACGTTCCGCGCTCCGCTCGGCGGACGCGCAGCAAGCCCGCGCGCGAGAAGCCGGCGACCCGCAAGCCGATCACCCGCACCGAGAAGCCGGCGACGGAGCCGGCGCGGCGCCAGGAGCGACGCGGGGTGGTCGTCTCAGACAAGGGCGACAAGACGATCATCGTGAAGGTCGACGTGATCAAGTCGCATCCGAAGTACAAGAAGGTTGTCCGTCGCTCGGTCAAGTTCCACGCGCACGACGAGCAGAACGCCGCCGGTCTCGGCGACACGGTTCGCATCGTCGAGACGCGGCCGCTCTCCAAGACCAAGCACTGGCGGCTCGCCGAAGTGGTGGAGAAGGCTCGGTAATGATCCAGCAGGAGACACGCCTCAAGGTGGCCGACAACACGGGTGCACGTGAGCTACTCTGCATCCGCGTTGCGGGCGGCTCGAGGCGCCGCTACGCGCGCGTCGGCGACATCATCACTGCCACCGTCAAGGCCGCTGCCCCGCAGGGGTCGATCAAGAAGGGGGAAGTGGTGAAGGCCGTCGTCGTGCGGACGAAGAAGCCGTTCGGCCGCGACGACGGAACGCTGATCGCGTTCGACGAGAACGCGGCGGTGATCATCGACGCACAGCGCAACCCACGTGGGACGCGCATCTTCGGGCCGGTGGCCCGCGAGTTGCGCGAGAAGAACTTCATGAAGATCGTGAGCTTGGCTCCAGAGGTGCTTTAGGAAATGGCGATGACGTTGAAGATCAAGCAGGGCGACACCGTGCAGATGCTGTCCGGCAAAGACCGCGGCAAGCAAGGCCGCGTCCTCGAAGCGCGCCCGCGCGACAACAAGGTGATCGTCGAGAACCTGAACCTGATGAAGCGGCACCAGAAGCCGCGCCCCATGCGCGATGCCTCGCGCATGGGCGGCACACAGATGGCGCCCGGCGGGATCATCGACCGCCCGTCCGCCGTCTCGGCGTCGAACGTGATGCTCGTCTGCCCGACGTGCAAGCTGCCCACTCGTGTCGGCTACCGCTTCAAAGAAGCGAAGGGCGGAGAGCGGATCAAGGTGCGCGTCTGCAAGCGTGAAGGCTGCGGACAGGAGATCGACAGGTAATGGCAGTCGCGGAGACATACACACCGCGCCTCAAGGAGCGGTACACGAGCGAGATCCGTTCTCGGCTGAAGGACGACCTGCAGCTCGACTCGATCATGCAGTCGCCGACGATCGAGAAGATCACGCTCAACATGGGCGTCGGAGAGGGCAAGACCGACGCGAAGCAGATCGATGCGGCCCTCGACGAGCTGACGATCATCGCCGGCCAGCGCGCGCAGGTACGCCGCGCCCGTAAGTCGATCGCGCAGTTCAAGATCCGCGAAGGCATGCCCATCGGCGTCAAGGTGACGCTGCGGGGCGACCGGATGTGGGAATTCCTCGATCGGCTCGTGTCGATCGCACTGCCGCGCATCCGCGACTTCCGCGGGCTCAACCCAGACTCGTTCGACGGTCGTGGCAACTACTCGCTCGGGATTCGCGAGCAGATCATCTTCCCCGAGATCGACTACGACAGCATCAACCAGATCCGCGGCCTCGACGTCGCGATCACGACGACCGCGACGAACGACGTCGAGGCGCGCTCACTGCTCGACGCGCTCGGCTTTCCGTTCGCTGCCGACGGAGGCAATAGGTAATGGCCAAGAAGTCGCTGCGGGTGAAGGCCGCCCGTCCCGCCAAGTTCAAGGTGCGCAACTACACCCGCTGCAACCGCTGCGGGCGCCCGCGTGCCGTGTTCCGCAAGTTCGGGCTCTGCCGGATCTGCCTGCGGGAGCTCGCCCACCAGGGCGTCATCCCCGGCATGACCAAGAGCTCCTGGTAGGAGAGAAGAAGAGATGCTCACCGATCCCGTCGCCGACATGCTCACGCGCATCCGCAATGCCAACAAGGCGCTGCACGACAACGCCGAGATGCCGGCCTCGAAGCTGAAGGTCCAGATTGCCCGCATCCTCAAGGAGGAGGGCTACATCCGCGACTATCACGTCTCGGAGGAAGGGACTCACCCGACGCTCGTCGTCGAGCTGAAGTACGGCCGCGGCCGCGAGCGTGTGCTCAGCGGGCTCAAGCGGGTGTCCAAGCCGGGCCGGCGGATCTACGCCGGTAAGGACCGCCGCCAGCGTGTGCTCGGCGGCATGGGCATCGCGATCATGTCGACCTCCCGCGGCGTCGTCACGAGCCGCACGGCCGAGAAGGAAGGCATCGGCGGAGAAGTCCTCTGCTACGTCTGGTGAACCATGAGTCGCATCGGTAAAAGGCCCATCGAAGTGCCCGCCGGCGTGATCGTCTCGGTCGACCCGGGCCGCGTCACCGTCTCCGGCCCGAAGGGCGAGCTCCGCCAGCAGGTGCCGACGCGGATGCAGATCGCGCAGGAAGACGGAACGGTCACGGTCACGCGCCCGACCGAGCGCGGGGACGATCGCGCGCTGCACGGACTGACGCGCACCCTGATCGCCAACATGGTCGAGGGCGTCACGAACGGCTTCGAGAAGCGCCTCGAGATCCAGGGCGTCGGCTACCGCGCCGCACTCTCCGGCTCGAATCTCGAGCTCCAGGTTGGGTATTCGCATTCGGTGCGCATCACCCCGCGTGAAGGCATCTCGTTCGAGGTGCCGATCCCGACGCAGATCGTCGTGCGCGGCATCGACAAGCAGATCGTCGGCCAGACGGCCGCTGAGATCCGGAAGGTGCGCCCGCCCGAGCCGTACAAGGGCAAGGGCATCCGCTACGAGGGCGAGCACGTCCGGAGAAAGGTCGGTAAGCGTGCCTAGCGTGTCGACATACGAAGCGCGCCTGCGTCGCCATCGCCGTGTGCGGGGCAAGATCCGCGGCACCGCAGAGCGTCCGCGCCTCGGGATCTTCCGGTCGAACCGCGGCATCTTCGCGCAGCTCGTCGACGACGACTCGGGCAAGACGCTCGCGTCGGCGTCGTGGACGGGCCTGCCGGGATCGTTCAAGGGCGACAAGACCGCGCAGGCGGCCGAGGTCGGCAAGCGGCTCGCCGAAGCGGCGAAGCAGGCAGGCATCGAGACGGTCGTGTTCGACCGCGGCGGTTACCTGTTCCATGGTCGCGTCAAGGCGCTCGCCGACGGCGCGCGCGAAGGAGGACTGAGTTTCTAGTGGCAATCGACGTGCAGGAGACCCGCGAGCTCAAGGAGCGCGTGGTCGAGATCAACCGCGTCGCGAAGGTCGTCAAGGGCGGCCGGCGGTTCTCGTTCACCGCGCTCGTCGTCATCGGCGACGAGGTCGACCGGGTCGGCGTCGGCTACGGCAAGGCCCGTGAGGTCCCGCTCGCGATCTCGAAGGCGGTCGACGACGCGAAGAAGAACATGTTCACCGTCCCGAAGCACGGGCAGACGATCACGCACGAGACGCTCGGTCAGTTCGACGCGGCGCGCGTGCTGCTTCGGCCGGCCTCGCCCGGTACCGGCGTCATCGCGGGCGGTGGAGTGCGCGCCGTGCTCGAGCTCGGAGGCATCCGCGACGTGCTCGCGAAGTCGCTCGGCACCACGAACCCGATCAACATGCTGAAGGCGGCCGAGGTCGCGTTGCGGCAGTTGCGCCGGCCGGAGGAAGTGGCGAAGGCGCGCGGCAAGCAGATCTCGGAAGTGCTTCCCTACAAAGCGTCTGACACCGAGGTGTCAGACACCCCAGAAAGCGGGGTGAGCACGGATGGCGAAGGTGAAGCTGACGCAGGTGCGTAGCGGGATCGGCCAGTCCGAGCGCCACCGCGGGACGCTCCGCGCCCTCGGGCTCGGGAGGATCGGCAAGACGAACGAGATCGACGACGGCCCGGTCCTCGCAGGCATGCTGCGCAAGGTCGGTCACCTCGTGAAGGTCGAGGAGTCATAGGCATGGGCGACGAGCTGAATCTCTCCAATCTGCAGCCCGCGCAGGCGCGCAAGGATCGCAAGCGCGTCGGCCGCGGCCTGGGATCGGGCAAGGGTCGCTATTCGGGCCGCGGGATCAAGGGCCAGAAGTCGCGCGCCGGGTCGCACATGATGCGCGCCGGCTACGAGGGTGGCCAGATGCCGCTCTACATGCGCACGGCGAAGCTGCGCGGTAACACGTCCGCCGACGCGATGCCGATCGGCCCGTTCCGCACCTACACCCAGCCGGTGAACCTCCGCGACCTCGAGGCTCGCTTCGCAGCGGGCGAAGAGGTGACGCCCGAGTCGCTGAAGGCGAAGGGCCTCATCCGCTCGATCCGCAAGGACGTCAAGCTCCTCGGCGTCGGCGACCTGACGAAGCAGCTGTCGATCACCGTGCACGGCGCGTCCAAGACCGCGCAGGAGAAGGTCGAGGCGGCCGGCGGGACGCTGACCCTGCTGCGCGAGCCCAAGATTAGAAAGCCGAAGAACATGAAGCGGCGTCCCGAGGGACGTTCAAAGGTGTCTGACACCGAGGTGTCCGACACCGCTGCGGAAGACTAAGTGCTGTCCTGGCTGACCAACGCGTGGCGGGTCCCGGAGCTCCGGCGCCGGCTCCTGTTCACCGCGGCGGTCCTCGCCTGCTACCGGCTCGGTTCGTTCATGCCGGCACCGGGAGTCGACTCCGCCCAGATCGACAACTTCTTCAACGGCAAGGGCGGCTCGCTGCTCGGCCTGCTCAACCTGTTCTCAGGCTCGGCGCTCTCGCGCTTCTCGATCTTCGCGCTCGGGATCATGCCGTACGTCACGGCGTCGATCATCCTGCAGCTCCTCACGGTCGTCATCCCGACGCTCGAGCAGCTGCAGAAAGAAGGCGAAGCCGGGTACGCGAAGATCAACCAGTACACGCGGTACCTGACCGTCGTGCTCGCGGCGGCGCAGTCGGCCGGCTACGCCTACTTGTTCCACCACGAGGGCGCGCTGCCCTCGAACCCGGGGCGGCTCGTGCTGATCATCGTCACGCTGACGGCCGGCACGACGCTCCTCATGTGGATGGGCGAGCTGATCACGAAGCGCGG
>JAICUZ010000192.1 GCA_025935595.1 Burkholderiales bacterium | reverse complement strand
TGACGCAGCTGGCACCGTCGTTCACGCCGGGTGCGTTCCCCGCGGTCGTCGTGCCGTCCGGGTCGAAGACCGGCCTGAGCCCCGCCAGCGTCTCGACGGTCGTGCCACGCCTGATCGCCTCGTCCGCGGTCACGTCGCCGACCGGGACGATCTCGTCGGCGAAGCGACCGGAATCCTGCGCGTCTGCGGCGCGCTGCTGCGAGCGAACCGCCCACTCGTCCTGCAGCTCGCGGGAGATACCGAGCTCGCGGGCGACCTGCGAGTTCTGCTGAACCATATGCAGCCCGTCGAACGTCGACCTGAGGCCGTCCCAGATCATCGAGTCGATCAGCTCGCCGTCGCCGAGGCGGTAGCCGAACCGCGCCTTCTTCAACACGTACGGCGCGTTCGACATCGACTCCATCCCGCCGGTCACGACGACGTCGACGTCGCCGGCCCGGATCATCGAGTCCGCGATCTCGATCGCGCGGATCGACGACGCACAGACCTTGTTGATCGTGTCGGCCGGCGTCTCGACCGGCAGCCCGGCCTTGACTGCCGCCTGCCGCGCCGGCGCCTGGCCCGCGCCGCCCTGCAGCACCTGACCCATGATCACGTACTGCGGCTCGTGAGCCTCGACCCCGATGCGCTCGAGCCCGGCACGGATCACCGTCGCGCCGAGGTCGGTCGCCTCGAAGCCGGCGAGGCCGCCACCGAGCTTGCCGAACGGCGTGCGGACCGCGCTGACGATGACGCTGCGATTCGCCATCAGCGGAGAAACGACGTCTCCTTCGTCACTCGGCGCGCCAACGCGACGATCAGCGAGATGATCGCCTCGACGTCGGCGAGGTCGCACATCTCGTTCGGCGTGTGCACGTAGCGCGTCGGCACCGAGAGCAAACCGGTCGGGATGCCCTCGCGTGCGAGGTGGAACTCGTCGGCGTCGGTATGCGTCTCCCTCGAATAGACCTCGAAGCCGTGGACGATCCCCTCGGCCTCGGCGGTCTCGGAGAGCAGATCGGAGAGCTTCTTGTTCAACGTCGGGCCGCGCGCGATCATCGCGCCCATCCCGAGCTCGATCGCGCCGGCGCGTTGCGCGTTCCCGCCCGGGACGTCTGTGGCAGGGCTCACGTCGATCACGATCGCGATGTCGGGAGCGAGCCCGAACGCCGCTGTGCGGGCGCCGTACGTCCCGAGCTCCTCCTGGACCGCTGCGACCGCGACTGCGTCGACCTGCGCGCCCACCTGACCGATGCGGCGCGCCGCCTCCAGGGCGATGTACGAGCCGAGGCGGTTGTCGAGCGCCTTCGAGAGCAGCCGGCCGTTCGGGAGCTCCCTCGGCTCTCCGCCCCACACGCCGGCGTCACCGACGCGGACGAGTTGCTCGGCCTCCTCGCGACTGGATGCGCCGATGTCGAGATGGAGGTCGGTGTGCTCGAGCCGGCCGCGGTCGCGGACCTGCTCGGGGTACAGGCGCTTGCGGGCCACCGCCGCCGGGATGCGGCCGCCCGCGGCCAGCAGCTCGAAGCGCTGGCCGTGCAGGGTCTCCGGCCCGATCCCGCCGACCGTCGTGAACGAGAGCAGGCCGTTCGACTCGATATTCGTGATCGCGATGCCGATCTCGTCGATGTGGCCGACGATCGCGAGCGTCGGCGCGTCGTCGCCCGCACGCACGCGCGCGTACGAGGTGCCGAGCGTGTCCGACGTCACTTCCGCGAACGCGGAAGCCGCCTCGCGCCAGACGCGCGTCGCTTCCTCCTCGTGCCCTGACGGTCCGGGAGCGACGAGCAGCGCGCGCAAGAGGTCGGGGACGGCCACGGCTTGCGCATTGAAGCAAGACTGGTACTACCCAAGGGGGCCGATGACGGAGACCGTCGACACCACGCTGATCACGCCGCTCGCGGCGTACCTCGACCTGCGCACGCGCGGCCGCGCGGCCTTCCTGCTCGAGTCCGTCGAGCGCGGCCGCCTCGGCCGCTATTCGCTCGTCGGCTACGGCGATCGCCTCGTCACGTTCGACGAGGCCGAGCAGCTGTCCGAGCCGGTGGTCGGCTATCTCGCCTACGACCACGTCGCACGGCTCGAGCCGACGGTGCAACTGCCCGACGACGGTGCCGGCCTGCCCGAGAGCCGGTTCGTGGTCGCGGACGTGCTGCTCCGCTTCGACCACCTCCTCGGCGTGGCGGAGGTGCTGGCCGGGCCGGCGAATCTGGAGCTCGAGCACCGGGGCCTGACCCGGTCCGGAGTGAGCCCGGTGGGCGAGACCCGGCGGCTTCCGGACGCAGACGTCTACATGCGCGGCGTCGAACGGTGCAAGGAGCACATCCGCCGCGGCGACGCGTTCCAGATCGTGCTCTCGCAGCGCGCCGAGAAGCGCACGAAGGTCGGCGCCGTCGAGCTCTACCGCTCGCTGCGGCGCGTCAACCCGTCGCCGTACCTCTTCCTGCTCGAGCTCGACGGCGTTGCGCTCGTCGGCTCATCGCCGGAGACGCTCGTCAAGCGCGAAGAGCAGCGCGCGTCGGTCAACCCGATCGCAGGCTCGACGAGCCCGGGCACGGGCGACACCGAGCGACTTCTCGCCTCCGCGAAGGACCGCGCGGAGCACATCATGCTCGTCGACCTCGGCCGCAACGACCTCTCGCGCGTCTGCGTGCCGGGCACCGTCGAGGTCGAGCGGTTTCTCGAGGGCGAGCGGTTCTCGCACGTCACGCACCTCGTCTCCGAGGTGACCGGCGAGCTGCAGCCCGGCGTGTCGTCGTTCGACCTGCTGCGCGCCACGTTTCCCGCGGGAACCGTCTCGGGGGCGCCGAAGGTGCGCGCGATGCAGATCATCTCCGAGCTCGAGGACTACCGCCGCGGGCCGTACGCCGGCGCGGTTCTCTACTCGCTTCCGGGCGGCCCGCTCGACGCGTGCATCGCGATCCGCACCGTCGTCCTCTACGAGGGGCACGCGCTGCTGCAGGCCGGAGCGGGAATCGTGGCCGAGAGCGACCCGCGCGCGGAGCACGAGGAGTGCCTGCGTAAGCTCGCGGCACTCGAGACCGCGATCGAGCTGGCGGAAGGAGGCGCATGAGACTGCTGATGGTCGACAACTACGACTCGTTCACCTACAACCTCGTGCACCTGTTCGCCGAGCTCGGCGCCGACGTGGTCGTCCGCCGCAACGACGCGATCACGCCGGACGAGGCCGAGGAGCTCGCCCCGTCGCACCTCGTCGTCTCCCCCGGCCCCGGCCGGCCGGAGAACGCCGGTGCGTCGATCGCGATCCTCGAGCGGTTGAGCGCGCGCGTGCCGACCCTGGGCGTCTGTCTCGGCCACCAGGCGCTCGTCCAGCTGCACGGCGGCGCGGTCGAGCAGGCGCGCGAGCTCGTCCACGGGAAGGCGACGACCGTCGCGCACGACGGGCGCGGCATCTTCGCCGGGCTGCCCGAGGACTTTCTGGCCGGCCGCTACCACTCGCTCGCAGCCACGTCGGTACCCGATGTCCTCGAGGTCTCGGCCACCGCACCGGACGGCGAGGTGATGGCGGTGCGGCATCGGTCGCTCCCCGTCGACGGCGTACAGTTCCATCCCGAATCCGTGCTGACCCCGCTCGGCCGCGACATCGCCAAGAACTTCCTTTCTCAATGATCCAGGACGCGCTTTCACGCCTGCTCGACGGCGAGGACCTGAGCCGCTCGGAGTCGCGCGACGTGATGGGCTCGATCATGGCGGGCGAGGCGACGCCGGCGCAGATCGGCGGGTTCCTCGTCGCATTGCGCCTCAAGGGCGAGACCGCTGCCGAGATCGCAGGTGCCGCAGAAGCGATGCGCTCGCACGCGATCATGGTGCGGCCGACGCGGGACGACCTCGTCGACACGGCAGGGACCGGCGGCGACGGCGGGAAGACGTTCAACATCTCGACCGCAGCCGCGCTGGTCGCCGCCGCGGCCGGCGCAGGCGTCGCAAAGCACGGCAACCGCTCGGTGTCGTCGCAATCGGGAAGCGCAGACGTGCTCGAGGCGCTCGGCTTCGAGCTCGACCTCACACCCGAGCGGATCGCGGACTCGATCGACACGCTCGGCTTCGGGTTCATGTTCGCGCCGGTTCACCACCCGGCGATGAAGCACGCCGGCCCCGTTCGCCACGAGCTCGCGGCGCGGACGGTGTTCAACGTGCTCGGCCCACTGACGAACCCAGCCGGCGCGCGCGCACAGGTCGTCGGCGTCTACTCACCGCATCTCGTGCCGGTGATCGCCGACGTGCTGGCGCAGCTCGACGCGCGGCGCGCGTTCGTCGTGCACGGCGCGGGCGGGATCGACGAGCTGTCGCCTGCAGGCCCGAACCTGGTCTGCGAAGTCGTCGACGGAACCGTGACCCGGCGCGAGATCGACCCGCTCGACCTCGGGATTCCCCGCTGCGACCCGGCCGAGCTGCGCGGAGGCGACGCCACCGCGAACGCGGCGAGGATCCGCGACGTGTTCCACGGCGGCAACGGCGGGACGCGCTCGGCGATTCTCCTCAACGCGGCGGGCGCGATCGCCGCGGGCGGCGGCGCCCACGATCTCCGTGAAGGGCTCGAGCTCGCGCGCGACGCGCTCGACTCCGGAACGGCGGCCGCGCGGCTCGACGAGCTGATCGCGTTCTCGCAGGGAGTGGCCGCGTGAGGTTCCGGGACGCACTCGCCGCACCCGGCTTCGGTGCGGTCGCGGAGTTCAAGCGGCGGTCGCCGTCCGCCGGCGACCTCCGGCCGGGCGGCGACGTCGGCGAGGTCGCCCGCGGCTACGCAACAGGCCGAGCGCGCGCGATGTCGGTGCTCGTCGACGAGCGCTTCGGCGGCTCCTGGGACGACGTGCGCGCGGCGCGCGCGGCAACCGATCTGCCACTTCTCGCGAAGGGCTTCTTCTCGACGCCCGACCACTTGCGTGAAGCGCGCGACGCGGGTGCCGACGCAGCGCTGCTCATCCTGCGCGACCTCGACGATCGCACGACGCGCGAGCTGATGGACGCAGCGGAGGCGCTCGGGCTCGACACGCTCGTGGAAGCACATGACGCGGAGGAACTCGCGCGCGCCGTGGCCCTCGACGCCCCCATCGTCGGCGTCAACGCGCGTGACCTCGGAACGTTCCACGTCGATCGCGCCGCGCAGCTCGAGCTCGTCGCGCGCGCGCCGCGCGACCGCGTCGTGATCGCCGAGAGCGGAATCGAGACTCGCGCACAGGCAGCAGCCGCGGAGCTCGCAG
>JAICUZ010000036.1 GCA_025935595.1 Burkholderiales bacterium | reverse complement strand
CAGAACATCACCGGCTTCATCGTCGGCCGTCAGTACGAGCGTGGCGGCATTGCCAAGGACGGCGCCAAGATGGTGCACGCGGTGGCCAATGCCGGCGTCCCGAGGTTCACGGTCGTCGTCGGCGGATCGTTCGGCGCCGGCAACTACGGCATGTGCGGGCGCGCGTACGGGCCGCGGCAGCTCTGGATGTGGCCGAACGCCCGCATCTCCGTCATGGGCGGAGAGCAGGCGGCGACGGTGCTCACGATGGTCGGTGACGCCGATCCCGACGAGATCCGCGCCAAGTACGAGGCGGAGGGCAACCCGTACTACTCGACCGCGCGGCTGTGGGACGACGGCATCGTCGACCCGCTCGACACACGGCGCGTGCTTGCTCTCGGCCTCGCCGCGTCGCTGAACGCGCCGATCCCGGAATCCCATTTCGGCGTCTTTCGGATGTAGCCCGGTGGTCGTCCGCTTCGTCCTCTGGAACCTCGCCGACACCGCAACCACAGTGGAGGAGCTGCGCGACTACCTCCGGGACGAGGCGGTCGACGCCTTCGCCGACGTTCCGGGGATCCTCTTCAAGGCGTGGATCTCGGACACGCTCGGCGAACGCTGGGGCGCGATCTACCTGTTCGAGTCTGCGGAGGCCGCCGAACAGCCGCTGCCGTCCCGTGCGCGCGAGCTGATCGGCAAGGACCCGGAGATCGTCGAGGTCTTCGACCTCGAGGCGTCGGTGTCCGTCGCCGAGCAGCTCGCGCGCTTGGGCGTCGTCTTCGATTAGATGGCCGTAAGGATTTAGGATCGGCCGCCGTGAGCGCATTACGGATCGAGCGCGAGACAGGCGTGCTGCGTGTTGCCATGGGGCGGCCCGAGCGGCGCAACGCGTTCGACGCTGCGCTGATCGACGAGCTCGCCGCAACCTTCGCCGACGTCGGCGACGCGCGGGCTGTGGTGTTGTCCGGCGACGGGCCGTCGTTCTCCGCGGGAGCCGACGTCGAGTGGATGCGTTCGTCCGTCGACCTGTCGTACGACGAGAACGTCGCCGACGCGCTCCGCCTGCGCGCGATGCTGGACGCGATCGACTCCTGCCCCGCTCCGGTCGTCGGCCGCGTCCAGGGTCATGCGCTCGGCGGCGGCTGCGGCCTCGTCGCGTGCTGCGACATCGCGGTCGCCGAACCGACGGCGCAGTTCGCGTTCAGCGAGGTGAAGCTGGGAATCGTGCCGGCCGTCATCTCGCCGTTCGCGCTGGCGAAGATCGGGACGAGTGCGGCGCGCCGCTACTTCGTCACGGGCGAGCGGTTCTCCGCGACCGAGGCGTTGCGCATCGGGTTGATCCACGAGGTGACCGACGATCTGGACGGCGCGGTCGAACGTGTGGTGGGCGAGCTGCTCTCCGCCGGCCCGTCGGCCGCGCGCACGGCGAAGGAGCTCGCGCGTGCACCGCAGTCGGCCGAGGAGACCGCGGAGCGGATCGCCGCGCACCGCACGAGCCAGGAGGGCCAGGAGGGGTTACGCGCGTTCCTCGAGAAGCGGTCGCCGGGCTGGCGCTCCCACTCGTAACAGACTGTTACTAGCCCCCGCGCTTGTACCTCAGGTACCAGTCTCCGAGGAACGGCCCCGGGTACTCGTAGAGCCCGTCCAGCACCCGCACCGCATGCCGGAGGACGACGCGCCCGCGCGAGGTCTGCACCCCGACCGCGACCGAGGCGGGACGGTTCGCACCACCCATCAGCTCACGCACCTGCTGGTAGCTCGGGCGCGCCAATCCGAGCGTCCACGCGAGCTCGCCGGTCGCGCGGGTCACCTCTGCCGGCGACGCGAAGAACGGCGACCCGACGATGAATTGCCGGAGCCGAGGATCGATGCGCGGCGCTGCTCGAACACCCACGAGCCGAGTGTCGCGACGTCGCCGCGGGACGTCTGTGCCAAGACGGTGACAAAAACAGGGCTAGTAACAGACTGTTACTAGCCCCTGGAGCTCGCGTACGTCTAAAGAAGATGGCGGGCGCCGGAGCCGCACCGGCGCCCGCCCGCGGCCCGCCGCCGCTACTTGGTGCCGCTCTTGGCTGCGACGCACTTACCGAGTGCGTCCTTGCCGGCGCCGTACGTCGTGGCGAACGCCGCCTTGTCCGCCTTCATCGCTGCCTTGCACGACTTGAGCGCCGCCTTCGACGCCTTCGCCTGCGCTGCGACCGCCGACTGCACAGCCTGCGACACGCACTTGCCCATCGCGTTCTTGCCGTTCTTCGAACCGCCGTAGAACTGCGCGAACGACTTGTTGTCGTGGCTCGCGGCGAAGTTGGCGTCAGCCAGTTGCGCCTTGCACGACTTCGACGCGTTGTTGACCGCGTTCTGCGCGGCCTTCGCGTGCGAGGAAACACACTTGCCGAACGCGTTGGACTTCGCCGCATTCGTTCCGTACGTCGTCGCGAACGAAGCGCCCATCGTCGTCTTCGCCGCGGCGCACATCGCGTTCGCCGTCTGTGCCGGCGACGGCGATGCATCCGCGAACGCTGCAACAGGAGCTGCGAGTGCGACCAGGGAAAGCATGACCATGAACTTCCGCATCTGACGTGACCTCTCTTCGGGGATTACGAAACCGTCAATTCCCATCCTGGCCCGGAATGTCAGCGAAACACCCTGCCTGCGTAAACCGAAGGTAAGGCGCCCCGGAAATCCCCCGAGCGGATTAGGCCGAGTGGACCGCGACCGGCGCCGAGATCTCGCCGGCGTAGCGCGAACTGCCCCGGACGGTGATGCGATAGCTGCCCGGTCGGAGGCTCCGGTCGAAGACACCGCGGGCGCTCGCGACCGCGCGCCACCGCCGGTTCGTCAGACGCTCCACCCGTAGCGGAAGCGCGGGGCTCACGCGCGCGTGGAGACGCGCGCCGTCGGCCGAGACGAGGACGCGAGGCGCGACCTGCAGGCCGACGGGATCGCCGGCGAGCCCGTTGTAGGCGAGCCGGAACTCGGTCGTCCGGGTCGCGCGAAGCGACAGATCGAAGCGGCCCGTGGGCGAGATGCGCACGTGACGCACCGTCACCCAGCCGGCGTCAGTGAGCTGCTGCAGTCGCGCCCGGCCGAGGCCGCGGACGTAGCCGGTCACATGCACCCTCTGACCGAACAGCGCCCGCCCCGGATCGTCGATCTCCATCGCATGGAGGTCGAAGTCGGTCGAGCCGAGGTCGAACTTCGTCCGCACGGTCGCGCCGGGGAACTGCCGCCAGCCGTGCGCGGTCAGCACGCGCACGGCCCGCGCGCGACCGGACGAGTTGTAGAGCACCTGGATGTCACGGATGC
This sequence comes from Burkholderiales bacterium, assembly GCA_025935595.1. GTDB lineage: Bacteria > Actinomycetota > Thermoleophilia > Gaiellales > Gaiellaceae > PALSA-600. The sequence goes on along the minus strand of JAICUZ010000036.1, from coordinate 10,491 downwards.
CGGAGACGCCGAGCACGGACGCCACCTTCGCGGCGGACAGCACCTGCGTCGGCCAGACGTGGTGCGGGGAGATGTAGTCGTACGGATCGCTCACCGAGACGAGGTACGGCACCTGGTGAGCACGCGGCCACGCGTCGTGCACCGACGAGGTGCGACCGCCCGACGAGGAGAAGTAGTACCCGGCGACGATCCGATCCCGCCACACGAGGACCTGCCCTGCCGTCGCGCCGATCGCCAGGTTCGTCTCGGTGCGCTCGGCGGCGACGCCGCCGTACATCTGGGATCGCTCGTCCGGGTAGAGGTCGAAGTCCTCCGACGGCTTCAGCGTCGCGAGCGTGTACGAGCGCGCCGCGATCGCCTGTGCCTCGTACGTCTGCTCGTGCCAGCCCGTCGGCGCCTCCCACGGGACGACCCCGCGGAGGTAACGGTCGAGCGGCAGGACGTTGACGGCCATCAGCCCGTCCGGCTTCGCCTTCACGACGACGTCTCCGCGATAGGCGGCGAGATCGACTTCGAGCGGCTGCGCGCCCGCCACGAAGCGCAGCGGCTGGGCGAGCCGGACGTGGTGCAGCATGAACCGCTTGTCGACCACGACCGCCCGCGCGGGTAGGTGCAGCTTGCGTCCGCGCGCGTCGACGACCAGGAAGGGCGCCGTCGAGCCGATCCGCACCGACGGCTTGGACTGCACGAGCAGCACGCGGACGTCGCGCGGACGGGCGATCCCGATGTGCGTCTCCGGGTAGTAGTGCGCGAGGATCTGCTTGTAGTCGAAGCCGTGCCGGGCGTAGCCCTCGGCGCCCCACTGGCTCATGCCGACGCCGTGTCCCCACCCGCGCCCGTCGAGCAGGAAGACGGTTCCTGCGGAGGCTACGGCGGGGATCGCGAGCGCTGCGGCGGCGACGGCGATCCAGACCCTCATGCGAAGGTCGGAGAGTAACGTCGAAGCCCGTGCAGCGCATCCTCCTTTTGGCGGGAGCCGTCGTGTTCGTCGACATGCTCTTCTTCTCGGCTCTCACGCCGCTCTTGCCCCACTACACCCATACGCTGGGACTCGGGAAGACGGGCGCCGGTGCGCTCACGGCTGCATACCCGCTCGGGGTGCTGGTCGGGGCGATCCCGAGCGGCGCCGTCGCAGCGCGGCTCGGTGTGAAGCCGACCGTCGTCGCAGGGCTGAGCACGGTCGCGGTTTGCGTGGTCATCTTCGGGTTGGCCGACCACGCATGGCAGCTGTTCGTCGCCCGACTCGTCCAGGGGATCGCGAGCGCGTTCTCGTGGACGGGTGCGCTCGCCTGGCTGATCGCCGCGGCACCGGAGGGACGGCGTGGGACGCTGATCGGCTCCGCATTCGCGGCCGCGGTCGGCGGCACGCTCTTCGGACCGGTGCTCGGGGGCGTCGCCTCGCTCGCCGGAACCGGCTGGACGTTCACCGTCGTCGGCATTGCCTCGCTCGGCCTCGTCGCCTTCGCGGCCACGACGTCCGCGGCCCCGCCCGACGATCCGCAACCGCTCTCGTCCCTCTTCGCGGCGTTCCGGGACCGGCAGCTGCTCGTCTGCTTCTGGCTCGTCGCGCTGCCCGGCCTGCTGTTCGGCAACCTCTCCGTGCTCGTTCCGCTCCGCCTGTCCCACCTGGGCTACAGCGGCGCGGCGATCGGCGCCGTGTTCCTCTGCTCCGCGGCGCTCGAAGCCGGCAACAACGTCCTCGTCGGCCGGCTGTCCGACCGGCACGGGACGTCGATCCCCATCCTCACCGGCCTCGCCGCCTCGGCGATACTCGCTGCGCTCCTGCCGTGGCCGACTGCGGCAGCGCTGCTCGCGGTCATCGTCGTGCTGGCAAGCCTCGCCTTCGGCGCCTTCTTCACCCCGGCGCTGACGCTCCTCACCAACGTGTCAGAGGCCCGCGGGCTCGACTACGGCTATGCGTTCGCGCTCGTGAACCTCGCCTGGGCGCCCGGGGAGACGATCGGCGCGGCCGGAGGCGGCGGGCTCGCGCACGCGACAGCGGACGCGGTGCCGTACCTCGCGCTCTCGATGGTGTGCATCGCCTCGTTCGCGCTGCTCGGGCGACTAACGTCCCGCGCGTGAACAAGGTGCTCGTCGCGAACCGCGGTGAGATCGCGCTGCGCGTGTTCCGAGCGGCACGCGGGCTCGGGCTCGGCACCGTCGCGGTCGTCGCGCCGGACGACACGGGCTCGTTGCACGCGCGCTCGGCCGACGAGACCGTCTCGATTCGCTCGTATCTCGACGTGGAGGAGCACATCCGCGCCGCGAGCGAGACCGGCGCCGACGCGGTCCACCCCGGCTACGGCTTCCTCGCGGAGAGCGGCGACTTCGCCGAAGCCGTGGCAGCGGCCGGGTTGACGTGGATCGGCCCGCCGCCGGGCGCACTTCGTGCAGGCGGTGACAAGCTCGAGGCGAAGCGCGTCGCCGCCGAAGCCGGCGTGCCGACGATCCCCGACGCCTCCGAGCCGCCGTTGATCGTCAAGGCGGCCGCGGGCGGCGGCGGCCGCGGGATGCGCGTCGTCCGCGCGCGTGAAGAGCTCGAGGAGGCGCTCGCTGCGGCGCGCCGCGAGGCGAAGTCTGCGTTCGGCGACGACCGTGTGTACCTCGAGCGCTACCTCGAACGGCCCCGTCATGTCGAGATCCAGCTCCTCGCCGACGCGCACGGCACCGTGCTCGCACTGGGCGAACGCGACTGCTCCGTGCAACGGCGCCACCAGAAGGTGCTCGAGGAGTCGCCGTCGCCCGCACTCGACGCAGACCTGCGCGCGCAGATGAGCGACGCCGCCGTTCGCTTCGCGCGCGCGATCGGCTACCGCTCCGCAGGCACGGCGGAGTTCGTCGTCGAAGGTCGCGAGTTCTTCTTCCTCGAGCTGAACGGCCGCATCCAGGTCGAGCATCCGGTGACCGAGGCTGTGACGGGTGTCGACCTGGTGCAGTGGCAGCTCCGGATCGCGCGCGGTGAGAAGCTCGACGTCACGCCGACGCTGCACGGCCACGCGGTCGAGGTTCGGCTCTACGCGGAGGACCCGCGGACGTTCCTGCCGCAGGCCGGGCGCATCGAGCGCCTACGGCTGCCCACGTCGGTGCGGGTGGACGCCGGGGTGGCCGAGGGCGACGAGATCGGCACCGGCTACGACTCGATGATCGCGAAGTTGATCGCGAGTGGCGACACGCGGGACGATGCGCTCGACCGGCTCGCCGACGCGCTCGCGGCGACCGAGGTCGCCGGCCTTACCACCAACCTGCCGTTCCTCCGCTGGCTCGTCGCGCACCCGGTGCTCCGCGCCGGGGAGGCGACAACTGCGTTCCTCGTCGAGCATCCGCCGCTCTCGGCCCCGCCGGGCCGCCTCCCCGATCCGATCTGGCAGGGCGGCTTCCGCCTCAACCTGCCCTCGCCGGCAATGCAGCCGCCGCCCGACGTCGACGCGGCGGCACACGCGCACGGTCCGGGCGAGGAGTCCGGCAGCGTCGTCGCGCCGATGCCCGGCACCGTGATCAAGGTGCTGGTCGCAGTCGGTGACCGCGTCGCCGCGCGCGAGCCGCTCGTCGTGCTCGAGGCGATGAAGATGGAGACCCCGCTGCTCGCGCCGTATCCCGCGACAGTCGACGCCGTGCACGTTGCCGAGGGCGATCGCGTTGCCGGAGGCGTGCTGCTCGTCGAATTGGTGTCAGACACCTAAAGGTGTCAGAAGAGCTTCTGCAGCTTCATGGCGGCGCCGAGATCGCCCTTGATCTTCAGCTTGCCGGTCATGTAGGCGGTCGTCGGGTTCTGTTCGCCGGAAACGATCTTGTCGAACGTCTCGCCGGACGCGGTGATCGTCGCGTCGGCCTCTCCCCCGCCTTCGGCCACCGTCAGGTTCCCATCGGCGACGGTGACGAGCCACTGACCCTCGTCCTCGATCTCGAACAGGTACGAGTTCGTCATGCCTGCGAGCTTCGCCGCGTCGGCGCGCGACTCGAGGCTGTCGAAAAAGTCCTTGGCGGCCATGCGAGCAACCGTACAGGACGTAGCCGGTAGAGTCGCGCACCGTGCGGGTCGAGACCAGGGAGCCTGCGGACACCGACGTCCGCGCGCGACTCGACCCGGATCTCGTGCCCGGCGAGATCCGGCGCGAGGCGACCGAGCTCCGCGTCGGCGCCCCCAACCTGCCGGGCAACGACGGCCTGCGCAGCGCCGCCGCCTACGCGGCGCGGTCGCTGCGCGGCGAAGGCGGCACGATCGCGTGGGGCGCATCGACGGCGGACGAGGTACGCGCGATCGTCGAGGGGACCGCATACGGCGCCTACGACCCGGGGCTCTACCAGCAGGGGTTCGACGGTCGGCCCGAGCTCACGCTCGTCCTCGACACGGTTCCGGAGCTGCACTCGCTCGCGCAGCGGCAGGCGATCGTCGTTCGCCACCTCGACGCGACGCGCAACCTCGCGAACCGCCCGCCGAACGACCTGACGCCGAACGCGCTGGCAGAACATGCGCGCGGCCTGGCCGGCGACCACCTCGCGGTCGAGGCGCACGGCCGCGATTGGATCGACGCGCAGGGAATGGGCGGTCTCGCTGCCGTCTCTGCCGGCAGCGCGCAAGAGCCGCGCCTGATCGTCATGCGGTACGACCCGCCCGAAGCGCGCGACGATGTGGTCCTCGGCCTCGTCGGCAAGGCGGTCACGTTCGACTCGGGGGGAATCTCCCTGAAGAAGCCTTTGCGCATGCAGGACATGAAGGGCGACATGTCAGGCGGCGCCGCGGTGATCGAGGCGACGGCCGCGATCGCCGAGCTCGGCCTGCCGGTCCGCGTGCTCACCGTCGTCGCCGCGACCGAGAACGTGCAGGGGAACGCGGCGTACAAGCCGGGCGACATCCTGCGCATCTCGAACGGCAAGACGATCGAGATCGTCAACACGGACGCCGAAGGACGGTTGATCCTCGCCGACGCGCTGCATTACGCGCGGTCCAACGGCGCGACGCACATCGCCGACCTGGCGACACTGACCGGCGCGATGGTGCGTGCGCTCGGCGACCTGTACGCGGGCTGGTTCTGCAACGACGAGACGTTCGCGGCGGCCGTCGAACGCGCCTCCGCGCGAAGCGGGGACCTGGCGTGGCGCTTCCCGCTCCACCCGCGCTACCGCCGCTACATCGACTCCGACTTCGCCGACATGAAGAACTCCTCTGACCTCGGCGAGGGAAGCGCGATCCTCGCCGCCGAGCTCCTACGCGAGTTCGCGGGCGAAGGCGCGTGGGCGCACTTCGACATCGCGCCCGCGTTCATCGAGCGGCGCCGGCCCGACTACGCGCTCGACCAGGGCGGGACCGGCTACGGCGTGCGCCTGATCGTCGAGCTCGCAGAAGAGCTCGCATGAGCCTCGGCTTCGACCTCGACGAAGAGCACGAGCTTCTTCGCGACACGGTTCGGCAGTTCGCGCTGGAGAAGGTCGCGCCGATCGCAGAGGAGCTCGACCGCGAGAAGCGCTTCCCGTACGACCTCGTCGCCGAGATGGCCGAGCTCGGGCTGATGGGCATGACGATCCCCGAGGAGTACGGCGGCGGCGGCACCGACACGCTTGCGTACGCGATCGCGGTCGAGGAGCTGACCCGCATCGACTCGTCGGTCGCGATCACGGTCGCCGCGCACCACTCCCTCGGCACGCTGCCGATCTACTACTTCGGCGACGAGGAGCAGAAGCAGCGATGGCTCCCCGACCTCGCGTCCGGAAGGAAGCTCGCCGCTTTCGGCCTCACGGAACCCGGCGCGGGGTCGGATGCCGGTGCGACACGTACCACGGCCCGGCTCGAGAACGGCGAATGGGTGATCGACGGCACGAAGATGTTCATCACCAACGCGGGCACCGACATCAGCTCGTGCGTCACGATCACCGCGGTCACCGGCGACGGCGAGATCTCGAACATCGTCGTGCCGAACGGCACGCCGGGCTACGTGATCTCGGCGCCGATGGAGAAGCTCGGCTGGCGTGCGTCCGACACGCGCGAGCTGTCGTTCCAGGGAGCCCGCGTCCCGGAGGGGAACCTGCTCGGCCCGCGCGGCGAAGGTTTCAAGCAGTTCCTGGAGATCCTCGACGGCGGCCGCATCTCCGTCGCCGCGATGGGCGTCGGGCTCGCGCAGGGTGCCTACGACCTCGCGTACGCGTACGCGAAGGAGCGAGAGCAGTTTGGCAAGCCGATCGCGAAGTTCCAGTCCGTGCAGACGAAGCTCGTCGACATGGCGACGGAGATCGAGGCGGCGCGCCAGCTCGTGTGGAAGGCAGCGTGGGAAAAGGATCAGGGTCGCGACTTCCGCAAGTCGGCGGCGATGGCGAAGCTCTTCTCCGGAGAGCTCTCACACCGCGCCGCGAACTGGTCGCTCCAGATCCACGGCGGCTACGGCTTCATGGACGAGTACGCGATCTCGCGGCTCTACCGCGACCAGAAGATCCTCGAGATCGGAGAGGGGACGAATGAGGTTCAGCGCATGGTCATTGCGCGTCATCTCGGTCTGTAGCGCACTCATCTTCGTGCCGTCGGCGTGGGCGCACCTCTCCGTGTCTCCCACGCGCGTCAGCGTCGGTGAGGCGGTCGACCTGACGTTCGGCGCGCCGAACGAGGACGACGACCTCGGGGTCGACCACGTGACGCTGAGCGTGCCGGCAGGCTTCGATCTCGACGATGCCGAAGCCAAGCCGGGGTGGACACAGTCGCGCTCCGGCGACTCGATCACCTGGAGCGGCGGCCGCATCCCGAAGAGCGAGTATGCGACCTTCGGCATTCGGGGCACGGCGCCGAGCACACCGGGAACGGTCACGTTCAACGTGCTCGTCGGCGACCGCACCGGCAAGTCGATCACCTACCGCGTGGGGCTCGACGTGGTGAAGAGCACGACGCGCGACAACGGCGCACGCTCGCTCGGAAAGGCGGCAATCGTGGTCGCGCTCGGGGCGGCCGCGCTGGGCCTCGCCGCGCTGTTCCTCGGGATCTACGTGTGGCTCCGCCCACCTCCCGCCGCCTGACGGACTAAGCTCGCCTGGCCGTGCTCGTCTTTCGGCAGTTCGTCGACGACGACCTCGGGTGCGCCTCGTACCTGGTCGGAGACCGTGACGCAGGCGTCGCGGTGGTTGTCGACCCGGCGCTCGCAATCGAGAAGTACATCGAGGCGGCGGCGGAGGAGCAGGTGCGGATCGAGCGCGTGCTCGAGACGCACACGCACGCCGACCACGTGTCCGGGCACGGCCGGTTCGCGGTCGAGCACGACCTCCCGGTCGCGATTCACGCGCTCGCCGAGGCCGAGTACCCCTGCCACGCACTCGCTGACGGCGAGGTCGTGCGCGCAGGCTCGACCGAGATCCTCGTCCTGCACACACCGGGGCACCGGCCCGAACATTGCGCGTTCGTCGTCGACGGCAAGCTCGTGCTGACGGGCGACTCGCTCTTCGTCGGCGATGCGGCGCGACCCGATCTCGCGGTCGCCGCGCGCGAGGGCGCACAGGACCTCTTCGGCTCGCTCGAGCGGCTCGCGGCACTCGGCGACGATGTCGAGGTGTACCCGGGGCACGTCGCCGGCTCGTTGTGCGGCGGGAACATGTCGAGCGAGCGCTCCTCGACGATCGGTCGCGAGCGCGAGACGAACGACGCGCTCTCCTACCGCGACGTGCAGGAGTTCGTCCTCGTCAGCGCGTCCGTGTCGACGCCGCGGCCGCCGACGACCGAGCGTGTCGTCGCGCTCAACCGTGGGCCGTGGGTGACGCTGCCGCCCGAGCCGGAGGAGCTGCCCGACCCGGGCGAAGCGACGGTACTCGACGTACGGCCGTTCACGGATTACGTCGCGGGGCACGTATCGGGTGCGATCAGCGTGCCGGTCAGCGGCAGCTCGTTCGCCACGAAGGCCGGCTTCGTGCTCGAGGCCGGTGAGCGCGTCGTGCTTCATGCGCGCACGCGAGACGAGGCGATGGCCGCGACGCGCGGGCTCTGGAAGACCGGCATCCTCGAGCTCGCGGGCTACGTCGTCGACACGAGCGCCGAGGAGGCGCTGGCAACGGTCGACGTGGCCGAGTTGAGGCACCTGCTCGACGCCGCCGCCGACGTGCAGGTCGTCGACGTCCGGGAGGCGTTCGAGCGCGACTCGGGGTACATCCCGGGGTCGCGCAACATCCCGTATCGGCTCCTGCGGAAGATCGGGTGCGGCGCACTCGACGTCTCGAAGCCGGTCGTCACGGTCTGCGACACCGGGCCACGAGCGGCGATCGCCGCGTCGCTGCTCGCGCGCGAGGGATTCGATGCCCGCGCAGTGTCACCGGGCGGCGTCGCGACTTTCGACGGCGACGTCGTCTCGTTCAGGCGCTGCGGCGGTTGACCGACTCGACGCGGTAGCCGTGCTGCTCGAGCGCGGCGACCAGCTCGCGGCAATGCTCCTCGTTCCGCGTGATGATCGTCAGCTCCACCCCGGTCTCGGCGACGTCGAGCCCGAACCCTTCGCGGCGGTGGTTGACCTCGACGATGTTCCCGCGCTCTGCCGCGACGAGCTCGAGCAGCTTCACGAGCCCGCCGGGGCGGTCCGGAACGCGGGTGCGAAGCACGAGGTAGCGGCCGGCGCGCGTCAGCCCGTGGCGGACGACGGACATGAGGAGCGTCGCGTCGATATTCCCGCCGGAAAGCAGCGCGCAGGCGTTCTCTCCGCTCGCCGCTCCGTGCAGCAGCGCCGCGACCGAGGCGGCGCCCGCACCCTCGACGACGAGCTTCGACCGCTCGAGCAAGACCGTGATCGCCTCGGAGATCGCATCGTCCTCGACATGGACGATCTCGTCGAGCAGCTCGTCGAGGACCGACATCGTGAGCTCGCCCGGGTGCTTGACGAGAATCCCGTCTGCGATCGTCGCACCGCTCGTCTTCCCGGCCTGCACGCCGACGATCCGAACACCGGGCCGTAACGCGCGGAGGACGATTGCGATCCCGGCTGCGAGCCCGCCGCCTCCGATCGGGATCAGGAACGTCGCCGCGTCAGGCACCTGCTCGACGAGCTCCAGCCCGAGCGTCCCCTGGCCCGCGATCACGAGCGGGTCCTCGAACGCATGCACGAACGTCGCGCCGGTCTCGTCGGCACGCGCGGTCGCCGCCGCGAGTGCGTCGTCGAACATCGCGCCGGTCAGCACCGTCTCCGCGCCGTAGCTCTGCGTCGCCTCGACCTTCGCCATCGGGGCGTCTTGCGGCATGAACACCGATGCCGCGATTCCAAGCTCGCGCGCGGCCCAGGCAACGGCCTGGCCGTGGTTGCCGGCGCTCGCGGCGATCACGCCCGCGTCGCGTTCCGCCTCGTCGAGCGTCGAGAGCTTGTTGACGGCGCCCCGGACCTTGAACGAGCCCGTGCGCTGGAGGTTCTCCGCCTTCAGCCAGACACGGCCGCCGGTCAGCTTCGACAGGGTCTCGGAGCCGTAGACGGGCGTGACGCGCGCGCGGCCGGCGAGCCGCTCGCGGGCGGCTTCGATGTCAGCGAGCGTGGGTGCCGTCGCCGGGGCCAATCCTGAACACCTTGTCGAGGATCTCACGGACTGCGGTCAGCGGATCGAGCCGGCGCGCCTGGACGGCCTCGAGGAGTCGCCGCAGCTCGGGGTCTTCCTGCACCTCTTCTTCGAGGTGACGGCGTGCGCGGGCGGACGCGACCTGGAACACTTCCGTCGCGAGGTTCCGGCGGCGGCGCTCTTCCAGCTCACCCTCTGCGTCGAGCCACGCGCGGTGCTCCTCGATCTTCCCCCAGAGCGCGTCGATGCCCTCGCCGCGCAGCGCCTCGGTGAGGACGATCGGCGGCCGCCACCCGTCCTTCGGCCCCAGAGACAGCACCTGGCGCACCTCGTGCAGCATCGCCTTCGCCATCGGGTGGTCCATCTTGTTGATCGCGATCACGTCGGGGATCTCCATGATCCCCGCCTTCAGGGCCTGGATCGAGTCCCCGGAGCCCGGCATCAGCACGAGCACGACGGTGTCGGCGATCGAGATGATCCCGACCTCGCTCTGGCCGGCGCCGACGGTCTCGAGGAAGACGACGTCCTTCCCCGCGGCGTCGAGGACGAGCAGCGTCTGGAGCGTCGTCTCGGCGAGACCGCCAAGGTGACCGCGCGTGCCCATCGAGCGGATGAAGACGCCGGGGTCGAGGAAGTGGTCGGTGAGCCGGATCCGATCGCCGAGCAGCGCACCGTGGGTGAACGGGCTGGACGGGTCGACCGAGACGACGCCGACCTCGTGCCCGTCCGCACGCACGCGGCGGACGAGCGCCGACACGAGGGTCGACTTGCCGACGCCCGGCGGGCCGGTGACGCCGACCGCATGGGCGCCGCCGGTGGACGGGTAGACGTCGCTGACCACCTGATACGCAAGTGGATCGCCGTTCTCGACGAGCGTGATCGCGCGCGCGAGCGCGCGCCGGTCGCCGGCGCGGAGCGCCTCGACGAGACGTTCCCGCGTCCATTCGCGCCGGGCAGACATCGTCAGGCGGGCGCCTCGCGCGGTACCGCGTG
>JAICUZ010000218.1 GCA_025935595.1 Burkholderiales bacterium | reverse complement strand
GTTCGTCGCCGCGGTTCCCGTTGCGGTCGCGGTCGCGCTCACGACGAGCGGTGGGCTCGCACGGGCGGCCGGGACCGCGTTCGCGGTGAGTGTGGCCGCGATGTTCGGAGTCAGCAGCATGTTCCATCGGGGCTCGTGGACACCTGCTGCCTCGCGTCGGCTCGGCCGCCTCGACCACGCGATGATCTACGGGTTGATCGCGGGGACGTACGCGCCGATCGGGCTGCTCGTCCTTCATCGTGGCTGGCGCGTTCCTATCCTCGCGACGGTCTGGGGCGGGGCGTGCCTGGCCGCGACGATCAAGCTCGTGTGGGCGAAGCCTCCCGTTTGGCTCACGCCCGTGTTCGGCATCGCGCTCGGCTGGACGGCCGTCCTCGCGCTCCCCCAGATCGTGGCAAGCATCGGCGTCGACGGCGCTTCGCTGCTCGTTGCGGGCGGACTTGCCTACACCGCGGGAGCGCTCGTGTACGTGCGCCGAAGGCCGAATCCCGCGCCGGCGACATTCGGTTACCACGAGCTGTTCCATGCGCTCGTGATCGTCGCAGTCGCCTGCCAGTACTCGACGATCGTCTTCTACGTGCTTCCGCGGGCATGACGGTCATGCGGACGGGGAGCCGCGCATGGCGCCGGGTTCGCGTCGCAGCGGGTGTCGCCTTCTCCGTCGTGGTCGTCGCCGCCTGCTTCCTCACGGCGCGTCGGCTCACGACGGCCGGCTGGCCGCTCGAACGGGCGAACCTGCCGCTCGTTCTCACCGCTTCGACCGCCTACCTCTCGAGTTTCTTCCTGCGAGCCCTGGGCTGGCAGCGGCTCTTCCCGGAGGCCAGGCCCGACCGCAGCCGCTGCCTCGCCGCGTGCGGGGCCGCCGCCGCCAGTGGCGTCGTGCTGCCGTTCCGGCTCGACTACGTCGTCAAGGTCTGGACGCTGCGGAAGCTCGGTGGTGTGCGGCTCGGACTCGACACCGTCGGTATCTCGATCGTCTCGCTCGGAATGATCGACGCCGTCGCAATGCTGCCGCTGGCCGTGTGCGCGCTCGCCACGAGCGACGCGGTCTTCCGCGCCCCGCTCGTCGTCGTGCTGCTGTTCTGCCTGGGATGCATTACCGCTCTCGCGCTCGGGCCACGGCTCGTGCTACTGCCGTTCGTCGAGCGTTCCAACCGAGTCCGAGGAGCCTTCAGGCGGGTGGGAGAACAGGTGAGCGTGTCTCGGTCGACGTTCATCGCCGGTGTCTTCCTGTTCGGCTGCTGGACGACGCGAGCGTTCGGGTGCACCCTCCTTCTGAGTGCGCTCGGCGCAGGATTCTCGCCGTCGTTCGCGCTCGTCGTGATCTGCCTCTCGGCAGCCACCTCGATCCTCCCGATCACCGCCGGTGGGGTCATCGTCAACGTCGGCACGACCTCCGTGGTGCTGCTCGGCCTCGGCGTGTCACGCGAGGCAGCGATCAACTTCTCGCTCGCGTCCGGGATGCTCTTGACGTTCAGCGCCCTTGCTGCAGCCGTCGTCGGCGCGGTGGGGTCGACGCTCCTGACCATGCAGCGCCGTCGTCTCGCTCATGTCGCACCGGTCTAGAAGCGCGCTGCGCGCGCGGACACAGGCACTCGCCATCCTCGGGACGACGCTGTCGCTTCCGGGAGCATCCGTGCTCACACGCATTGGCAGAGAACCGACACGGAGCGACACACTCGTGGCCGGGATTTCGACCACCGTTGTGCGACCCGCGACCGACCCACCGTGGCCCGCACTCGTGTTCATGAACGGCGCGACCCCGGACGGACGGAGCCACCCGGTCGTGCAGCGACTCGGCGTCGCGCTGGCACGTGCCGGGATCGGCGTCTACATCCCCGATCTCCCCGGCGTCGCCGGAGGCGAGCTCTCCCCGCGAACGCTTGCGTGTTCGGTCGCCGTCGCGGAGGCAGCAGCGGGATCAGCCGACACCGCCGACGGTCGGATCGCCCTCGCCGGAGTGTCGATCGGCGGAACGCTCGCGCTGCTTGCAGCCGCCGACCCACGTCTACAGAACCGCATCTCCGTCGTCGCCTGCGTGGCGCCGTTCGGCGATCTCGCCGAGGTGATGCGCCTCGCGACAACCGGCACCCACCGGGACGGGGAGCGACTCGGTCACCATGTGGCGCCGCCGTACCTCCATGTCGGGCTTGCGCGTTCGCTCGCCGCGATGCTCGCCGTCACCCCGGCGACATCGGCGCTCTGCCGCGAGTTGCGAGAGCTCGACCCCGACTCCGGTCGCGCGGTCGAACTGCCGGAGCGCGCCTTCCGCGAGGCGGGCGCCGACGCCCAAAGGCTGTACGACCTGCTCGCCAACACCGACACCGCGCAATTCGATCGCCTCTACGAGGCCTTGCCCGTCCACGTCCGTTCGGCGGCCGTCTCCCTGTCGCCCATTCGTGTCGCGCGGCACCTGCACGCTCCCGTCGAGATCGCGACGGCACCGCAAGACAGGTACTTCCCGATCACCGAAGCGCAGACGCTCGCGGCCGCGTCACCGCACGTTCGGCTCACCGTCACGTCGCTGCTCGCCCACGCCACGCCGCGCCTCAGCGCGCGCTACCTGGCGGAGCTGCGACGCCTCGACTCGTTCTTTCTTCGCTCGTTCAGGGCCGCCACGAGCGGACCTCCGCTACAGTCCCTGTTGGAGCAGACGTGAAGCGATCCGAGTGGCTCTCTAGCCCGGACGCGCCAGTAGAGCTCACGCCTCTGTCAATGCGGCAGCCGCCGCGGATCGAAGGTTTGGCATGACCAGACGCATGGAGCAGTCCCGTAGACACGGGCACCATGACTCGAGGTGGACCAACCGGTTGCACGCTGTGAGCGAAAGCGCACTGCCGCTGGATGCGCCCGAGGAGCCGACCGGCACGCCGCCCACTCTCACGCTCGTCGGGGGCACCGACGTCACGCCGACGGCCCACGAGCCGATCTCGACCCTGGGAACCTAGAGCGTGCGGACCGCGATCGTCTCGACATTCCCTCCCCGCGCTTGCGGGATCGGCGCGTTTGCAGCCGACCTGCGAGGAGCTCTCCTCGGCACGGGCACGGTCGAGGTCGCGGACCTGGTCGCGGTCGTGCACGAACCCTCGAGCCCGCAACGCCGCGGACTGCTTGCCACGATCGCGCAGGCGGTTCGTGGCGACTACGTGCGAACGGCCAGGATGCTGGGCCGCCTCGATGTCGACGTCGTGCTACTCCAACACGAGTACGGGATCTTCGGCGGCCGTGACGGCGAGTACGTCCTCTCGTTCGCGCGTGAGCTCGCTCAGCCGCTCGTCGTGACCCTGCACACGGTGCTGTCCGAGCCAACACCGCACCAGGCGGAGGTGCTGACGGAGCTGTGCAGCGAGGCAGAGCTCGTGATCGTGATGACCGACACTGCGCTGCGGCTACTCGTCGACGCAGGCACGTGCCCCGAGGAGAAGGTTCGGGTCGTTCCGCACGGCGCGCCGGCGCGCCTGATCGCACGCGCAGCCCGCGCACGCGAGGACGCTCCGAGCCGCGCGCCCGGCGGGTTCCGTCTCTCGACGTTCGGCCTCATCTCGGCCGGCAAGGGAATCGAGACCGTGATCGACGCGTTGCCGGCGGTGGTCGAGCGCTACCCGGACATCGTGTACACGATCGCCGGGCGCACGCACCCCGACGTCGAGCGGCGCGAGGGCGAGCGATACCGACTGATGCTCGAACGTCGCGCCTTCGAGCTCGGCCTGGGAAGCCACGTGATCTTCGACGATCGGTTCCTCTCCGTCGACGAGCTCTCTGTCCTGCTCGCGCAGACCGATGTCTTCCTGACCCCGTACGCAAGTCGTGAGCAGATTGCCTCCGGCGCGCTGACGTTCGCCCTGGCCGCGGGTTGCGCCGTCGTCTCAACGCCTTATTGGTATGCGCAGGACATGCTCGCGTCGGGAGCGGGGCACCTCGTGCCGTTCGCCGATTCCGACGCGGTCGCCGACGCGGTCTGCGACTACCTCGACCACCCGGACAGACTTGGGGCCGCACGCGCAGAAGCTCGGCGAGTCGGCTCGACGCTCGCGTGGCCTGCCGTCGCAGAGGCGACCGCTTCCGTCCTGGCGGAAGCCAGCGCGCTCGCGCCGAGGCGGCGGCCCGCAGGCATCAGCGAACTGCATCTGACGGGCTTGCGCACCGACCACCTCCTCACGCTCGTCGACGACGTCGGCATCGTCCAGCATGCCCACGGGATCATTCCCAACCGCGACAGCGGCTACTGCGTCGACGACGTCGCTCGACTCGCCGTCGTCTCGCTCGCACTGGCTGCACGCGGCGACGAGCACATCTGGAATGCGAGTCTCTACCGTTCACTCGCCTTCCTGCATGCAGCCGCGGGAGCCGGCGGGATGCGGAACTTCATGGGCTACGACCGTCGCTGGCTCGACGAGCCGCATGTCGGCGACCATCTCGGCCGATCGATCTGGGCGCTCGGCGACATCCTCGCCACTGCCTGGATCCCGGCCGTCGTGCGCCCTGCGGCCGACCTTCTGAACACGCTCGTGGGATCGCTCTCGGGGGAGGT
>JAICUZ010000365.1 GCA_025935595.1 Burkholderiales bacterium | reverse complement strand
GTCCCGAGCGACGCGGACATCGTCTTCTTCCCGACGCAGAAGCCGGGCGACGCGCAGACGTTCGCCCAGCAGCTGATCGAGCAGGGCAAGAAGGCGAAGGTGTTCGGCGGTGACGGGTCGAACAACGCGGCCGAGTTCAAGCAGCCCGGCTCCTACGTCTCGAACTTCGCGCCGGACATCACCGGCATCCCCGCCGACGCGAAGATCATCGCCGGCTGGAAGAAGGACAACCCCAACAAGGCGGTCGGCTCGTTCGGCCCGCCGAGCTACGGGGCGGTCCAGATCGCGCTGACGGCAATCTCGAAGGCCTGTAAGGCGGGCGGCGGCAAGACTACGCGTCAGGCCGTCTTCCGCACCTTCAAGAAGGTCTCGATCAAGAACTGGATCCTGGGTGGATCGTTCAAGTGGTCGACGAAGTCCAACGACCCGCTGAACGCGAAGTTCTACATCTTCCAGATTCAGTCGAACGGCTCGTACAAGCTCGTCGGCTAAGGCTCGACGGCTGACCTCGGCGGGGCGGCTCGGCAACGGGCCGCCCCGCCGCGTATAAGAACCGCTACGTGGACCAGTTCATCCAGCTCACCGTCGACGGCTTCACGCTCGGCAGCGTCTACGCGCTCATTGCGCTCGGCTACACGCTGGTCTACGGCGTCCTCAAGCTCCTGAACTTCGCCCATGGCGACGTGTTCATGGTTGGGACGTTCGCCGGCTTCGGCGTCCTGCAGGCGCTCGGCGGGCCCGCGAGCCCGAAGGTTCCGATCTGGCTCGTGATCACGCTCGTCACGCTGGCGGCGATGGCGGTGTGCGCTGCGCTCGGCGTCGTGATCGAGCGATTCGCCTACCGGCCGCTGCGGGACGCACCGCGCATCGCGCCGCTGATCAGCGCGCTCGGCGTCTCGTTCTTCCTCGCGAACTCGATGCAGCTGCTGTTCGGTGCGACGCCACGCAACTACGACCTTTTCCAGTACCACTCCGGCACGCTCTACCTGCGCGGGCTGCACGTCGGCGGCGTCACGGTCCCGCTGCTTCGCATCATCACGATCGTCGCGGCATTCGTGTTGATGGTCATCCTCTGGTTCCTCGTCAACAAGACGCGCACGGGCAAGGCGATGCGCGCGACGTCGTTCGACCGCGAGGCGGCAGCGATGATGGGCATCGACATCGACCGCGTGATCGTGTTCACGTTCATCCTCGGCTCGGCGCTTGCGGGCGCCGCCGGCGTGATGTTCTCGCTTCGGGTCCCGACCAACGTCTCGATCGGGTTCATCGCCGGGTTGAAGGGCTTCATCGCAGCAGTGATCGGGGGGATCGGCTCGATCCCGGGCGCGATGGCCGGTGGTCTGATCCTCGGCTTCCTCGAGTCGTACATCCAGGGCTACGTCCACGGAGCTCACCTCCCCGACGGGACGCAATGGTCCGACCTGTACGTGTTCAGCGTGCTGATCGCCTTGATGCTGTTCCGCCACCAGGGCCTGTTCGGGCGGCCCGACATCCGGAAGGTCTGAGGTGTCCGACTCGACGCCGCACGGGTTCCATTCGACGGGTGCAGAGGGGCCTGCGATCGGCCAGGACGAGTGGGTCGCACGTCACGCCTCTGCGCGGTTCCTGCCGGCGCGCTTCGCGGTGGTCGAACAGCGCCTCCGCGTCGTCCCGTGGTGGGCCTGGCTGACGCTGTTCGTCGGCGTGTTCTGCCTGTTCCCGGTCGTCGAGTCGAGCGGATATGTCCGGCAGGTCGCGTTCCAGACCGTCCTCTACATGCTGCTCGCGCTCGGTCTCAACGTCGTGGTCGGCTGGGGCGGGCTCCTCGACCT
>JAICUZ010000151.1 GCA_025935595.1 Burkholderiales bacterium | reverse complement strand
GTTGGCACGGAACGTGTAGCTGACCGACTTGCCCGGCAGGACGTCGGTGAACGCCTTGTCCGGCGCGATGCGCGCCGCGTGGAAGTCGACCGAGTGCGGAATCGCGCCCTTGTTCGTCAGCGTGATCTTCACGAGCTGTCCCTGGCGAACGTGGATCACCGGCCCGGGTGCGCCGTCCGCCCATGCCCAGGCGGCGTACTTCACACCGGGTGCGATCGAGACCGTGACGTCGCTCAGCACCAGGTTGACGTCGGCGACCGGTCCTGCCGGCGCGGCCGGCAGTGTCGCCGGGTACGGCGTGTGCGCTGCAGCCAACGCGTCCGCATTCGCAGGCGCAGCGCCGGCATAGCTCGTCAGGGCGCCGGCAGCGGCCGCGCTCGACCCGGTCATGCCGGGCATCCCGGCCATGGTCGTGCTCGTCGCAGGCGCGCTGCGATGAACGTCGTCCCGCGCGTTGCGCGCGTCGATCCACATCATCAGCGACACGAACCCGAGGACGGCGACGAGGAACCCCATGAGGAGCGCACCGGCTCCCCAGAATGCCTCGGAGTCCGAGGTCGGATGTGCGGAATGGGACGACGACGACATGTGCTGCTCCTTTGCGGATGGGTTGATCCGACGGTAGGAGCGGGGCTCCCGGGCAGCGTCCTCGGTAAGCACGGATTCGGCCTGCGGGTTTTCCCGCAACGTCGTGACGTCGCGCGACGGCTCGATCAGATCGCGGTACCACGCGAAAACCCCCGTACGGCGTCTCCGTGAACGCACTGATCCGCGCGCGGGCAGCACCGGCGACCATGAGGCGAAAGGAGGTGCACCATGACGAGTGCGGCACACGAGCCGATGACCTCGCTCTCGACGCCGTCGTCGGAGCGCCGACCTCGGGACGCAGGCACGTGGCCGTCGATCGCGATCGGCCTCATCTGGTTTGTCGTCGGCCTCGACGCGCTCTTCGGCCCGGACATCGTCACCTCGAACGGATCGGGCACGAACACGTCGTCGACGCCGTCGGCGGTTGTTCTGGCGCTGTTCGCGTTCCTGACGAGCTGGGTTGTCGCTCGCTACGCCTTCCGGCAGCCGAAGTGACCGAGCCGACGCAGCCGCCCAACCTGAACGCGACGGCCGCGCAGTGGCAGCACGCCCTCGACGCGGCCGCGCGGGCGCTCGAGGCGGACCGCGTCGTGCTTCCGGACACGGAGGTCTTTCGGGAGGCACATCACCTGACCGAGGCGCGCCGCGAGACGGCGGCGCTCCTCCGCACGGTGGCGGCGATGCACCATGTCAGCCCGGCGCCGTGGCTGTCGTCGGGTGCGATCACCCCGCACCGGCTCGGCCTGCCGGACACCGTCGCCGGATGCCTCTTCGATCTCGACGGAGTCCTGACCGACAGCGACGCGCTGCACGCATTCGCCTGGGCCCAGGCGATCGAACCGGTCCTGCTCGCGCTTGCCAACGAGGAGCGCGCGCCGTACACGCCGTTCGACCGCGACTCCGACTACCACGCGTACTTCGACGGCAGGCTGCGCACCGAGGGGATCCGGCTCTTCCTCGCGGGTCGGGGCCTCCGGCTTCCCGATTCGTCGGTCGGCGAGATCGCACGCCGAAAAGGCGGGCTGGTGGAGCACGGGCTCCACTCGCACGGCGTCGCGGCGCTCGCCGGCGCGCACCATTACCTCCAGGCCGCCGGGCTCGGCGGCATCAGGCGTGCGGTGGTGTCCGCCAGCACGACGGCGTCGCCGATGCTGCGCGCCGCCGGCCTTGCCGAGCTGGTCGACGCGCGCGTCGACGCAGCGACGATGCGCTCGCTCGGTCTGCGGTCGCGCCCCGCCCCCGACCTACTGCTGACGGCCTGCGCCGAGCTCGGCGTGCCGGCGGCGCACGCGGTCTCGCTGACGCACAGCGGCGCAGGCGTCGCCGCCGCCCGCAGCATCGGCATGCCGGTGATCGGCGTCGCCTCGGGCGCGGAGGCCGAGGCGCTGCGCGCCTACGGCGCCGACACCGTGGTTCCGGCGCTCGAGTCTCTGCTCGACCGCTCGCTGCGCCCGGCCCAGACGTAGACGGGGCGCCGGCAACCGTCCCGGCGCCCCGTCCGGCCACGCACCCCTAGACCAGAGCGACCTCGGGCACGGCCTCGTGCTCCGGCAGCACCGCGACCGGCTCCGCCGTGAGGACGACCTTCAGCGCATGAGTCTCCGCCGCGGCGGCGAAGACGTCGTACGCCTCTTCCGTCTGGGCGAGCTCGAACCGATGCGTCGCGAACGGCGCCGGGTCGAGCCTCTGCTCCTCGATCAGCCGCATCAGCTGCGGTGTGGTGAGCGTGTCGACGAGACCCGTGGTGATGGTCACGTCGCGGATCCACAGCGTCTCGAGATGCAGCGTCGCCGGGTGCCCATGGACACCGACGTTCGCGACGCGGCCACCGGGACGGACGATCTCGGTGCAGAGCTCGAACGTCTCGGGCACGCCGACCGCTTCGACTGCGACGTCGACGCCGAGCCCGTTCGTCAGCTCCATCACCTTCGCGACCGCGTCCGTCGTTCCGTTGTTGATCCCGACGTCGGCGCCGAACTCGAGCGCTTTCTCGAGCCGGGCGTCCGCAAGGTCGATGGCGATGATCTTGCTCGGGGTGAACAGCTTCGCCGTCATGATCGTCGCGAGCCCGATCGGGCCCGAGCCGACAACCGCGACGGTGTCGCCCGGCCGGATGCCGCCGTTCAGCACGCCGACCTCGTAGGCCGTCGGCAGGATGTCGGCCAGGAAGATCACGTCTTCCGGCGTCAGGCCTGCCGGCACCTTGTACACCGAGGTGTCCGCGAACGGGACACGCGCGAGCTCGGCCTGCAGCCCGTCGATCGTGTGGCCGAAGATCCAGCCTCCGCCGCCGGTGCAGAGGCCGTAGTGGCCCTCCTTGCAGAAACGGCAGCGTCCGCACGACGTGATGCACGAGACGAGCACCTGGTCGCCGGGCTCGATCGTCGTGACGGCAGAACCGACCTCGACGACGGTGCCGACGGCTTCGTGGCCGAGGATCGTGCCCGGCGTCGTCTCCGGCACGTCACCTTTGAGGATGTGAAGGTCGGTTCCGCAGATCGTCGCGACGTCGATGCGGACGATGGCGTCCGTCGGCTCGACGATCACCGGATCCGGGACCTCCTCCCAGGCCCGCTTGCCCGGGCCGTGATACACGAGCGCTTTCATGAGCGCCTCCTTTTTCTCCGAGCCTGCCGCCGTGCCGGCCCTTCTGAATCGGGGCCGGCACGGAAGCCCGACCGGGTATTCCCCGATCAGGCGAGGACGGGCTCGGGCACGAGCACGCGCTGGGCGAGCTCCACGAGGCGGGTCGCGTAGCCCCACTCGTTGTCGTACCAGGCGACGACCTTTGCCTGAGTGCCGCCGGTGACGGTCGTGAGCTCGGCGTCGACGACCGACGAGTAGGACGACTTGATCACGTCGCTCGAGACGAGCGGCTCGTGGGAGACCTGCAGGATCCCGTGCAGCCCGTTCTCGCTCGCGCGCTCGAGCGCGGCGTTGATCTCGTCCGCTGTCGTCTCACGTTCGAGCTCGACGGTGAGGTCGACGAGCGACCCGGTGAGGACCGGCACGCGCGCGGCGATGCCGTGCAGCTTGCCCGCGAGCTCCGGCACGACGAGGCCGATCGCCTTCGCCGCTCCCGTCGAGGTCGGCACGATGTTCGCACCGGCCGCACGCGCACGGCGCAGGTCCTTGTGTGGCAGGTCGACGACGCGTTGGTCGCCCGTGACCGCGTGCACCGTCGTCATCGTGCCGTGGCGGATGCCGAACGTGTCCGAGAGGACCTTCGCGACCGGCGCCAAGCAGTTCGTCGTGCACGACGCATTCGAGATCACGTCGTGCCGGCCGGGGACGTATGCCTCGTCGTTGACGCCGCGCACGATGGTTGCGTCGACGTCCTTTCCCGGCGCGGACAGGACAACCTTCTTCGCGCCGGCGGCGATGTGCTTCGCGGCGTCTGCCCTCGACCGGAACTTCCCGGTGCACTCGAGCACGACGTCGACCCGCAACTCCTCCCACGTCAAGTCCGCGGGATCGAGCACGGAGCTCACCGGGATCTCCGTCCCGTCGACGACGAGCAGGTCACCGCGAACGACCACCTCGCCTGGGAACGGCCCGTAGACCGTGTCGTGCCGGAGCAAGTGCGCAAGCGTGGCGACGTCTGCGACGTCGTTGATCGCGACCCACTCCACATCGGCGCCCGACTCGAGCGCCGAGCGGAACGCGCAGCGACCGACCCGGCCGAAGCCGTTGATTGCAATGCGCGTCGTCATGACTGCTCCTTTCGTTCAGCCGCCTGCCGGTACGTAGGCGGTCTCGTTGACATCTGCCAGCGCGGCCTGAGCGGCGGCCAGGCGCGCAACGGGAACGCGGAACGGCGAGCACGAGACGTAGTCGAGCCCGACCTCGTGACAGAACGCGATCGATGCCGGATCGCCGCCGTGCTCGCCGCAGACTCCGACGTGCAGGTCGGGATTGGCTGCGCGGCCGCGCTCGACCGCGACGCGGACCAACTCGCCGACGCCCTCGACGTCGAGCGTCGCGAACGGATCCTCGGGCAACACGCCGTGCTCGAGGTAGTAGGTGAGGAACCTGCCCTGCGCGTCGTCCCGGGAGAAGCCGAGCGTCGTCTGCGTCAGGTCGTTCGTCCCGAACGAGAAGAAGTCGGCGTGGCGGGCCAGATCTCCTGCGCGGAGCGCCGCCCGCGGCAGCTCGATCATCGTCCCGCAAAGGTAGGAGATCCCTCCTTCCTCGGCGACCGTGCGTGCGGTCAGCTCGCGCAGCCGGACGAGCTCCTGCTCGAACGCCACGAGCGGATGCATGATCTCGATCTCCGGTGCGACGCCGGTGCGCGCCTCGACGGTTCGGGCGGCCCGGACGATCGCGCGAACCTGCATCTCGTAGATGCCGGGCCACTGGAGCCCGAGGCGGCAACCGCGCGTCCCGAGCATCGGGTTCGCCTCGTGCAGCGAGGCGACCCGTTCACGTGTCGACTCGTCCTCGATCTCCTCGAGCGGCGGCAGGAATTCGTGCAACGGCGGATCGAGCAGCCGGACCGTGACCGGCAGTCCGCTCATCGCCTCGAAGATCTCCTCGAAGTCCCGCTGCTGCATCGGCAACAGACGGGCGAGGGCGGCGGAGCGCTCCATGTCGGTCGAGGCGAGGATCATCTGCCGCACGACCGGCAACCGGTCCTCGGCCATGAACATGTGCTCGGTCCGGCAGAGACCGATGCCCTCGGCGCCGTTCTGCCGCGCGCGGCGCGCGTCGTCCGGCGTGTCCGCGTTGGCGCGCACGCCGAGGGCGCGCGCCTCGTCCGCCCATTGCAGGACGAGCTCGAAATCGTCGTTCGGCTTCGGCTCGACGAGCGGGACCGCCCCGAGCACGACGCGCCCCGTCG
The DNA here is from genome assembly GCA_025935595.1 of Burkholderiales bacterium. Taxonomy (GTDB): domain Bacteria; phylum Actinomycetota; class Thermoleophilia; order Gaiellales; family Gaiellaceae; genus PALSA-600. The sequence continues at coordinate 1,278 of JAICUZ010000151.1, read as the reverse complement.
TCCCGTCGACGGTGATCACGTCGCCCTCGACGAGCACGTGCCCGCCGAGCTCCGCCGTGCGATTCTCGATGTCGACGTGCAGCGCGGCACAGCCGGCGATACACGGCTTGCCCATGCCTCTCGCGACGACCGCTGCGTGCGAGGTCATCCCGCCGCGCGCGGTCAGGACGCCCACGGCGCCGATCAGCCCGTGGATGTCGTCGGCGGTCGTCTCGGGGCGCACGAGGATCACGTCCTTGAGCTCCGCCGCGGCGGCGACGTCGTCGGCGTCGAACACGACCGCACCGCACGCGGCGCCCGGCGATGCCGCGAGGCCGATGGCGGCCACGTCGACGGGAATCGCAGGATCGATCGCAGGATGGAGCAGCTGCTCGATCGCGGCCGGCTCGATCCGCCGCACCGCCTCGTGGTCCTCGATCACGCCCTCGTCGACGAACGAGACGGCGGCGCGCAGCGCTGCGGCCGCAGTTCGCTTCGCGCCGCGCGTCTGCAACAGGAAGAGGCGATCGTGCTCGATCGTGAACTCCACGTCCTGCACGTCGCGGTAGTGCCGCTCCAGCTCGCCGACCGCGCGCTCCAGCTGCTCGTAGGCCAGCGGGAAGAGGCCGTGCATCCGATCGATCGGCTCGGGCGTGCGGATGCCGGCGACGACGTCCTCGCCCTGGGCGTCGACGAGGAACTCGCCGAACAGGCCGGGCTCGCCCGTAGCCGGGCTTCGACTGAAGCAGACGCCGGTCGCGGACCGCGCATCGCGGTTCCCGAACACCATCTGCATCACGTTCACGGCCGTGCCGAGCTCATCCGAGATGCGGTACTCGTGCCGGTACACACGAGCCCGCGGGGCATCCCACGACGCGAAGACGGCCCTGACCGCCGACGTGAGCTGCTCGTGCGAGTCGGCCGGGAACTCCGCCCCGGTCTCCTCGCGGAAGATCTCCTCGAACCAGCCGGCGAGCTCGATGAAGTCGGATGCGGTCAGCTGCGAGTCGAGCTCGATCCTGCGCCGCTCCTTCAGCTGCTCGATCGCGAGCTCGAACCGCGCGCCGTCAATGCCCGCGACCACCGATCCGTACATCTGCAGCAGGCGGCGGTAGGCGTCGTACGCGAAGCGACGGTCGCCCGTGACCCGGGCCAGCCCGCGCGCAGTGTCGCGGCTCATGCCCAGATTGAGGACCGTTTCCATCATTCCCGGCATCGAGATCGGCCCGCCGGACCGCACCGAGAGCAGCAGCGGATTGGTCTCGCTGCCGAAGCGCTTCCCGGTCCGCGCCTCGAGGC
>JAICUZ010000208.1 GCA_025935595.1 Burkholderiales bacterium | reverse complement strand
GCGCGGTGGCCGTGACCGTCGCGCGCGTAGACAAGCAGCCGATGCTCGCCGTCCGGGGCATTCGCTGTGTCCCACGTGAGCGAGTACGGCGCGCTGTCGTCACGGCTGACCGGGCGCCCGTCGGCGTACAGCACCACGCGCTCGACCGGATCGCTGGGACGCGCGGTCAGCCGGACGACGCCGTCGACGGCGCTCCCCGCGGACGCCCCGGTCACGGCGACCTGCAGGGGCGGGTTCGCGACCCGAAGCGGGATGCGCCGCCACGCGCGGTAGCCGTGCGTCCCGTAGGCGCGCACGCTCAGCATGTGGCGGCCGTTCGAGACCGTTCGCGAGTCCCAGCCGTACGGGCGGTGGAACGCGAAGGGCCACGTGTGGTCCGTGAACTCGACCTTGCCGTCGACCAGGAAGTCGACCTTCCAGATGCGCTTGCGATAGCGCCCGGACGCGTCGATGCCCGACCACCAGAGCGCGCGGCCGCGGACGGTCACGCCGCGCTCGACGACCGCGCGTCTCACGGACGGTCGTCTCGGCGAGGCGGGAACCGGCGAGTCGTGCAGCGCCATGCGGTGCACGAAATGTGGGAGCGCCGGATGCGCGGCGTACCAGCGCACGAGCCGCATGTAGTACGCCCAGCGCCAGTGCGGCCCGGGGTCGGTGTGGTGTGCGGCGCCGCCGTAGCGGCCGCGGCGAAACGGATCCGGCACTTCGGCGTGGCCGATGATGTGGCGCCGGTCGAGCGGAACGCCCCAGCGGTGGGCGAGGTAGGCGACGAGCTTGGCCGACGCGCGGTACTCCGCGGGTGTGTACGACGTCGGCCGGTTCGCCCAGCCTTCGTGCTCGATGCCGATCGAGTGGAGGTTCCACCTGCGGTTGCCCGCATGCCACGCCACGTCGGTGACCGGGACGAGTTGCACGATCTGGCCGCGCCGCGACACGACGAAGTGCGCCGAGGCGTCACGGCGTGCGTTCTGTAGCGCCCGGACGGAGCCGATGAAGCGCCCCTCGGTGTCGTGGATGACGATCGCGTCGATCGTCCTGCGAGTTCGGTTCGTCTCCGTCTTGTTCGGCGTGTGGCCGATCAGCACGCGAAAGCTCGCGCCCGAAGCTGCCGATGTGCCGACGGCGACCGCGAGCAGAATCGCGGCGACCGCAACTAGACCCCTGCGCGACCCCATGTTGCTGCCTGAGAGATAGCGCAGCTACGGACAGGTTTCTACCCCCGAGAGTGGTGAATCTGGCTGTAGCGTCACCCACATGAGCGCGACCGAGCTCGCGGAGCTGACGGCGGCACTCGTCCGGGCCGAGTCGGTGAACCCGTCGCTCGACCCGGCCGGCTCCGGCGAGGCGCCGGCGGTGCGTGTGGCTGCCGAGTGGGCGGCGTCGCAAGGGCTGCGTGTCGAGGTCGAAGAGCTCGGCTCGACCCGAGCGAACCTGCTCGTCCACGGCGGTCGCCCCGGCGGTCGCACGGTCATGCTGCTCGGACACCTCGACACCGTCGGCGGCGCGGCGATGGCCGACCCGTTCGCCGGCGCGGTGCGTGACGGCCGCGTCTACGGCCGCGGCGCGTACGACATGAAGGGCGCGGTTGCGGCGGCGCTGGTCGCCGCACGCGATCTCGATCGCGACGGTCTCGGCGGGTCAGTCGTCGTCGCATGTGCCGCAGACGAGGAGTACGCCTCGCTCGGCGCCGAGCGGCTCGTCGCGCGCGGCCCGCGACCCGATCACGTGGTCGTGTGCGAGCCGACCGACGAGCGCCTCTGTGTCGCGCACCGCGGCTTCGTCGGCTTCGAGATCGAGGTGCACGGCCGCGCGGCGCACGGCTCGCGGCCGGACCTCGGCGTCGATGCGATCGCTGCGACCGGTGTCGTCCTGATGCGGCTCGAGCAGTTGTCGCGCACACTGCTCGCCGGCGAACCGCACCCGCTGCTCGGGACGCCATCCGTGCACGCGTCGCTGATCAGCGGCGGCCAGGAGTTCTCGAGCTACCCGGAGCGCTGCCTCCTGCAAGGTGAGCGGCGCACGCTTCCCGGTGAGACCGACGAGGTGGTCACAGCCGAGGTCACGGCGCTCGCAGCCGGCGTCGAGGCGAGCACGAAGCTGGTGTTCAGCCGGCCGCCGCTCGAGACCGATCCGGCGGCGAAGGTCGTCCGGGCGGTCGCCCGTGCGTCGCGCGCGACGTCGCTCGAGGGCGTCCCGTTCTGGACGGACGGCGCGCTTTTCGGGGCGGCCGGCTTCCCGACGGTGGTCTACGGCCCGCGTGGGAGCGGCGCGCACGCCGCCGAGGAATGGGTCGAGGTCGAGAGCCTTGCCCGCTGCGCGACGGTGTATGCCGAGGCCGTGCGTCTGCTCGCGAGGCCGGGCTGAGCATGTTGCCGCAGGACACGAAGCTGGTCGCTCGCGTGCTTTCGTAAGCCGAGCGTAAAGCGTCCGGTGAATCACTCGTTCGGTCCTTGCCAAGGCGCCGCGGAGCACCGAACATTCACAGCGATGGACGCCGCATCCTTCACACCTCGCTTCCGCCTCGCGCTCGGCGTCGTGGTGTCGGCTGCGCTCCTCGTCCCGCTGGCGGTGTACGGCGCCCCGGCGATCGCCAAGAGCGCATCGAGCGCGTCACATCAGTACAAGTCCTCGTGCGGCCAGTACGGCTCGTCGGGCGGCCAGTACGGCTCGTCGGGCAGTCAGTACGGGTCGTCGTGCAAGCAGTACCGCGTTCAGATCTGCCATCGCACGCACTCGAAGAAGCACCCGTGGGTGAAGATCACCGTGTCGAACCGCGCGCTGAAGGCGCACCTCCGCCACGGCGACACGCTCCCGCCCTGCTCGACCCAGCCGGCTGCGAAGACGAAGCATGGGAAGGGTCACGGGCACGGGAAGCCCGGCGACGCGGGCTCCAAGCACGACCGCGACTGATCGCGGCCGCACGACTCCCGGTTCCGACGAGCTCCGAGCACCCGCGATCGACGCTGCGCCCAGCACAAGCGCGACGACGACGACCACTGCCCGCCCACGCGTCGTGATGACCGGCCGCGGCTCGCCCGCTCCCTGAGCGAGCGCAACGGCGCCGCAGCACAGCCCGGCGAGCATCACGGCCGGCATCTCCCAGTCCCAGTCGAGGCCGGCGTGCACGAGGACGACGACATATGCACCCGCCGCGACGGGAGCGCGGCGCGCGTAGGTGAGCGGGAGTGCGAGGAAGACGAACACGAGGACGAGCCCGACGAGCCCGAGCTCGGCGAGCGTCTCGAGGTAGAGCGAATGCGCGTCCAGCGCGCCGCCGCGAGTCTCGATCAGGCCGGAACGCGCCCAGGCGAGCGCGAACGTCCCAGCGCCCGAGCCGAACGGGATGTTCGCTTCGAACTGATGCCACGCGACGCCCCAGAGCGACCTGCGGGGCTCCGTGAGCCCCGACGCAACTCCCGCGGCGATTACGCCGATCGCGACCGCTGCGACGAGAGTGCGTCGCAGCGTCCGTTGCGATCGGGTCGCGGGCGAGACGTGCGCCGCGGCGATCGCAGTGCCGATCGTGCAGGCAGCGGCGGCGGCGCCGACGAAGAACGCCGCGTGGTCGTACGGCTTGGCGTTCCCGTCGCTGAGGTGCGAGGTCGCCGCCACGATCGCTGCTATCGCCGATCCGGGCGCGACGAGCAGCGCGGTGCCCAGGAGCGGCGCTGCATCGTCGGCGCATGCGACCGTCGTGACGAGGCCGATCGCGAGCGCCACCGCCGCGCCACGGCTGCTCGTCAACAGCAGGGCTGTCACCAAGACCGGGGCCGACGCGGCGGCCGCAGCCCTCTCGAGCGCGGCCGGTGCCTGCGCGGCGAGCCCGATGCCGAGGACGATCCCGACCGCCGCGAGAGCGCCGAGCGCATTCGCGTAGCCCAGCGGCTGCGCGAGGAGCGTTCCCTCGAACGTGTCGAAGGCGCGTGTCTCGGTGAGATAGCGCGCGAGCGCGTAGACGACGACCGCGGTGATCGCGCCGTGCGTTGAGACGAGGAGGTGTCGTCCGTTGGCGCGGCGTACCAGCACGACGAGCGCCAGCACTGCGGCCGCGTACACCGCGGTGCGGCGCAGTTCGAGCAACGTCTGCGCGCGCCGGTCCGACCACAGCCACGAGAACGCGATGCAGCCGAGCACCGCACATGCCGATGCGAGCCACGCCAAGGCAACGCGCGAAAGACGGAGCTCGCGCGCGGTGACGGCGCCGGTCGCCGCGGCCCAGGCCGCAAGAGCGCCGGACCACACCCACGTAGACGGGTCGAAGCCGCCTTGGTCGAGCGAGAGCGCGACCACGAGAGCGGGCGGCAGGAGCAGCAGCGGGTGCACGCGTCTCGCGACGTTCACTGCTCATCATCGTGCGCGACCTGGAGGACGAGTTGGATCCGCAGCCGACGCGCCCTCTGGACAAGCTCCGCCTGATCTGTTCTCTTATCGGTATCCGTTATGTCTCTGCGCCCGTCGTTGCGGGCCTGATCCGAGGGAGGGGTTTGTGGCAGTTCGCTTGCGTGCGTGGTCAAGCCTTGGCGGCATCGCATTCGCGATCCTGGCCGTGATCGGGGCGATCTTTCTCTACGACGGTCCGTCCGATTCTTCACCGGCGAAGATGACGGCCTGGTACTCGAGCTCCAGCAACCGCGACCACGTCAACATCGGTTGGGTGCTGACGGGGCTGGCGCTTTTGTGTCTCATCTGGTTCGTCGCAGCGGTGCGCGAACACATCGCGGCGGCGGGGCGGTCAGACGCATCCTCCGCGTCGTTCCTCTCGACGCTCGTCACGATCGGCGGCTCGGCGTTCGTCGGCGCCGGCATCTGTCAGATCGGCATCGCCGG
>JAICUZ010000363.1 GCA_025935595.1 Burkholderiales bacterium | reverse complement strand
GTCACGCCGGGATCGGGACGGTCGCGTTCGCGATCCTCGTCGGCTACGCGCTCGCCGCCGTCTTCCGCGTTCTCGTGTGGATGACGCGCCCGCGCGCGACCGTCGACGTCGCCCTCGAGGCCGACTGATCCTCCGTTCGGGGGTAGACGGGAGGGTCTGAGCAGGCCACATCAAGACCGTGACTGCGGCAGGAGCGATCGGCGGACGCTGGTCCGCGCACCCGTGGGCCGCGCGTCTGCTGCGGGTCGTCGCGTTCGGGCTGCCGATTCTCGCGTCGGTCGGGCTCGTTCAGTTCCTGACGTCGCTCACCGGCGTCCCGACAAGCTCGCTCTGGGTGTTCCTGGCCTGGTGGTTCGGCGTCAGCATCGCCGCCAGCATCGTCGTCTCCGCGCTCTACGCGCTTACCCGGAGGCTGCTCCCGCTCAGCGGGCTGCTCGGGCTCGCACTCGTCTTCCCCGACGAGGCGCCGTCGCGGTTCCGCCTCGCGCTTGCCGCCGGCACGGTCGAGAGCCTGCAGGTGCGCTTGCTGCGGATGCGAGAAGCACGCCGCGAGCTCGACGCGCAGGAAGCGGCAGAGATCCTCCTGCAGCTCGTCGCGGCACTCGACGTCCACGACCGCATCACGCGCGGTCATGCGGAACGAGTGCGCGGCTACGCCGCGGGCCTCGGGCGCCAGATCGGCCTCGCTGCCGACGATCTCGACCGGCTCAACTGGTCGGCCCTGCTGCACGACGTCGGGAAGTTGAAGGTGGACGCCACGATCCTGAACAAGCCCGGCCGGCCGACCGACGAGGAGTGGGCGACGCTCCGGCGCCATCCGCTCGACGGCGAGGCGCTCGTCGAGCCGCTGCGCGCGTGGCTCGGCGACTGGGCCGACGCCGTCGGCTACCACCCCGAGAACTGGGACGGCACGGGATATCCGCGCGGCACCGCAGGCGAGGCGATCCCGCTCGCCGGTCGGATCGTCGCGATCGCCGACGTCTACGACGTGATCACGTCGGTTCGCTCGTACAAGGTGGCTGCCACTCCTGCCGAGGCGCGAGCGGAGCTCGTGCGCTGCTCGGGCGTGCAGTTCGACCCGGGGCTCGTCCGCGCGTTCCTCAACATCTCGCTCGGCCGCATGCGGTACCTCGTGGGCCCGCTCGCGTGGCTGTCGAACGCACCGTTTCTGATCCGCCTGCCGTTGACGCCGTCCCTCGGTGCGACGATCGGCGGCGTCGCCGCGCTCGCAACGGCCGCGACTGCGACTCCGGCCGTCGCGCAGCAGCCGGCAGTCGTTCCGCACCACGCGGCGCCGGTCGCGAAGGTGACGCACGCTGCGGCAGTGCGGTTCGTGCCGCACGACCCGGCGCTCGCCACGACGCCCGCTCCGCGACGAACGCACTCACGTCACGCCGCGGTGCGGCTGCACCCGAGGTCGACGCACGCCGCTCGGCGTCCGCGCGTCCCGCCGAAAAAGGCGCCGGCCGCCGTGCCGGCACCGACGACGACCACTGCTCCGACGCCGACGCCGACCCCGCGCCAGGCGCCACCTCCGCCGCCTGAGACGACGCCGGCACCACCGCCTCCGTCCGCTCCTCCCACCACGACCCCGACCCCGACCCCGACCCCGACCCCGACCCCGACCCGACGCCGGCGCTGACGGCGCATGGGCAGGTGGCGCAGGAGAGGAAGGTCGCGACGGTCGGCTAGACTGCCGAAGCCTCCGGCGATCCGGGGGCACACGCGGGCGTAGCTCAATGGTAGAGCCCCAGTCTTCCAAACTGGCTACGCGGGTTCGATTCCCGTCGCCCGCTCTGACTCTGACCAGCAGGTTTGCTGGTCAGCGAGCTTGGTGCATAAGGTTCGTGACACCAACCGTGACACCAAAGCTCGCTACGCTGCCCAGATGCCACC
>JAICUZ010000112.1 GCA_025935595.1 Burkholderiales bacterium | reverse complement strand
CGAAGCATCAGGTGCATGAAGTCGGCCGGCTCGTCGCACTCGAACGCCGTCATGAACTCCTGGTCGTCGATGCCGAACGAGTACGTCGTGTGGTTGTGGATCCCGGGGAACTCCTCGCGGCCGATGCGGATGTGCTCGTCCATCGCGCGCTGGCGGTCCTCCTCCTGCAGCGAGTACCACGGGCGGACCTTCACGAACGGGTAGACGACGAGGTACGGATTGTTCTTCGGCACGATCTTCCGGGCCTTTCGCGCCGACGTGTACTGCGAGGCACGCGTCGTCGCGAGGTAGTTGTACGGCGTCTCGAGCCACCCGGCGAGCGGGGTCGCGTTGAGCGCGGCGCCGAGCTCGCCGAGGTCCTCGTAGCGCTCGGCGATCTTCCAGAGGAAGAAGTCGGTGTCCGGACGGACCCCCGTCACCGAGTACGCGCGCACGTGGTCGAACCGCGAGGCATGCTCCTCGACCACGTCGGCAAACGCGTCCTTGGCCGCCGCGCGATCTTCGACCGGCAGGCGGCGCCACGCCGGGTCGACGCGGTAGAACGTATAGGCGACGTACTGGCCTATGTGCTCGGGCATCGTCATCAGATTAGCGCCGACAGGTCGGATGCTCGCTCGCCTTTAGCACCGACATGACGCTCGCCTTCGGGGTGCCGTCGACGTAGTACAGGCCGCTCTGCAGGCCGGCCAGCTTCTGCTCGTCGATCACGTGGAAGAAGTCGAGAGCACGAACGTTCTTCTGGCACGCGGTGAGCTCGATCGCCTGGCGGTAATAGCGCGCCTGCGTGCCCGGGTCGACGACCGGCACGACCTCCGTGCCGGAGTATCCGTCGCCATGGATGCTCGTCTCCACTCCGTACTCGCCGTAGACGATTGGCAGCTTCGACCCGTGCTGCGCCGTACCGTCGAACGCTTGGCCGAGCAGCGAGACGAGCTTGTCGTAGTCGCCGATACCGATTGACGTCGTGTTCGGGTGGCGGAGTGACGGCGGGATCTTCGGCGCCTCGCCGTAGACGTGGATCGAGAACATGTCCATCAGCGGCTTCGTGCGGCCGCTCTCGCGGTACGCCTCGCCGAGATCCTTGATGAATGCGGTCGGCGAGTGTGTCTGGCGCGACGCCATCGGGTCGTCCCCGCCGCGCGGCGCGAGGTTGCCGCCCACCACGGTCAGCGTCGAGTCGGCGCTCTTGAGCGCGTCGTAAGTGGTCGCGAGCAGCTCCTCGTACGCGACGGCGGCCGCGTCACCGCCGCTCGCGTCGAACTGGGGCATCCAGAACAGGTTGAGGTTCGGCTCGTTGCCCACGAAGACCGTTCGCACGGTCGGCAGCGCCTTGGCGAGCGCCGTCGCGTACTCGCCGAACGCGTTCCGAGAGGCGTCGTCGAGCGGGGTGGACGAGCTGAGCTGGTAGACCGCGAGCTGCGGCTCGATCCCTTCCGCCCCGGCCGCCCTCACGGCCCGGCGGAGCGGCGGCAAGTCGCTCTCGGCCGACGCGCCCTGCTTCCAGACCGCGCTGAGCACGATCGTCCGCAATCCGGCGTCGGCCGCGAGCTGCATCGGCCGTCGCGGATTCGGCGCCCACTTGGCGGCGTCGTCGACCGCGCCGAGCCTGAGCTCGCGCTTGTGGGCGCCGCACGCCGAGAGCGTGGCCGTCAGCGCGAGGAGAACGAGAGCCGAGCCGACGCGGGCGGCCCGGCGTTCATGAGGGCCGAGGCGCGGGCGGCGACGACGTGCCGGCCGGGAGGCAGCACGCCTTTGAAGACGAGCGTGGTCGCGACGCGGCCGAGCGCCGAGCCGGTGAGGCGCCGCTTGTCGAGCGAGACGTCGTAGTTGCAGTCGAGCGAGCACGTGAGCTTGATCTTCGTACCCGCCTTGGTCGGCTTCGATGCCTTGACCACGAGCTTCGGTGTCAGCAGCAGCCCGGGGCACGACGCGACCACGCCGCGGTGCACGCTCGCCGCCGCGGCGGCGATGGCCGGCAGCGATGACTTCGGCGTACCGTCGACGTAGTACTCGCCGGACTGCCACGCCGCCATGGACGCCTCGTCCTGCACGTGAAACAGGAACAGGCCCATGACCGTCTTCTGACAGAACACCATCTGCATCGCCTGCGTGTAGAGCCGCGCTTGCGTCGCATCGTCGACCGGGCGCGTGGTCGACGGCTCGTTGCCGGTGTAGAGCGGGGCCTTTGCCGGCGGCACCGTCGTCTCGATCCCGAACTCGTCATAGAGGATCGGCAGTGACGAACCGCGCTGCGCCGTTCCGTCGAAGGCCGTGCCGAGCAGGGCGACGAGCTTCGGGTAGTCCGCCAGGCCGATCGAGGTCCCGTTCGGGTGCGGGAGATTCGGGCCGGTGGTCGAGCTCTCCGGGTACGGGTGGAAGGCAAACGCGTCCATGATCGGCAGCTGGCGTCCACTTGCGCGATACGCGGCCCCGAGGTCGGTGACGAAGGCGGTGGGCGAATGCGTGTCGCGGCCGGTGCCCGGCTTGTCGACGCCGCGTGGTGCGAGTGCGCCGCCGTAGATCGTCGAATGCGGGCGGATCGCCTTGAGCGCGTCGTACGCGCGGGCGAGCAGTTGCTCGTACGCCGGCGCCGCGACGTCTTCGCCGCTCGGCCCGAACTGCGGCAGCCAGAACCGGTTGAGGTTCGGCTCGTTCCCGATGATGAAGTCGTGGACGAGCGGGAAGCTGTCGGCGACGTCGACGCAGAACGCAGCGAAGTCCGCGCGATCCTGATCGGTGAGCGGCGTCACACTCGAGCCATACGGGTAGAGCGAGAGCACGACGCGAATCCCGCTGAGCTGAGCGGCGACAGTCGCGTTGCCGAGGAGGATCCGGTCGTTGGGGCCGAGTGTCGTCTGGCCCTTCACCCACGTCTGGGTGAACCTGATCGTGTCGAAGCCGACGAGCTTCGCCTGACGCATCTGCGCCTGAGCGAACATCGGGTCTGCGGTCCGCGCGTTGTCCTCGGCGGCGCCGATGAACATGTACGGCCCGCCCGCGAAGGCGGGCGCGGCGCACGCGAAGAACGCGACCAGCGCGACGAGTAGGCCCCGCACGACGGGCCAAGAGTACCCTCAGGATCCAATGGCTTCCGAGGAAATCGAGGCGCAGCTGAAGCGCGTCCCGGCGTCGTCCGGGGTCTATCTGTTCCGCGACGCGAAGGGCGATGTGCTGTACGTCGGCAAGGCGAAGACGCTTCGCCCGCGCGTCCGGTCGTACTTCCAGGCTGGCTCGAGCGACACGCGCCAGGGCATTCGCGCGATGGCGAATCGCGTCGAGACGATCGAGACGATCGTCACCTCGAGCGAGGTGGAGGCGCTGCACCTCGAGCAGAACCTCGTCAAGCGCCACCGGCCGCCGTTCAACGTCCGCCTCCGCGACGACAAGTCGTTCCCGTACATCGCGGTCACCATCGAGGACGACTACCCGCGCGTCATGTTCACGCGCGAGCGTCACCGGCGCGGAGTCTGGTACTTCGGGCCGTTCGCAAACGCGAAGAAGGTGCGCGAGACGCTCGACGTGCTGAACCGCGTCTTCCGCTACCGCCCGTGCGAGGGCCCGCAACCCGGCCGGCACAGCGGCATTCCGTGCCTCGACTACCACATCGAGCGGTGTCACGCGCCGTGCGTCGGCTACATCTCGAAGGAGGACTACCGCGAGGTGATCGACCAGGTGATCGAGTTCCTCTCCGGTGACGACCGGCCGATTCGGCGCCGGCTCGAGCAGGACATGCGAGAGGCTGCCGCCGAAGAGCGGTTCGAGGACGCCGCACGCTATCGCAACCGGCTCCACGCGATCGAACGACTCTCCGAGCGGCAGGCGGTCGAGCGCCCCGCCGCCGGCTCGTTCGACGTGATCGGCATCGCGGTCTCGCCGGAGCGCGCAGCGGTCCAGGTGTTTCCGCTGCGGGAAGGGCGCATGGTCGACCGCTATTCGTTCCACCTCGAGAACGCGGCCGGTGAGGAACCGGGGGAGGTCCTGGAGCAGTTCTGCCTCGAGTACTACGGTGTCGCGCCCTCGATCCCGCAACAGATCGTGGTTCCGCGTGGCGCGGGTGACACGACGGCACTCGAGGGGTTCCTCACGGAGCGCCGCGGCGCGCGCGTCGAGGTGCGCGCCCCCGAGCGCGGCGAGAAGCGGCGGCTGCAGGAGCTCGCCCAGCAGAACGCGCAGCTCGCGCTCGACTCCGAGACGTTCGTCGCCGAGACGAAGCGCGCGCGGCGGCTCGAATCGCTCGAGGAGCTCCGGGAGACGTTGAACCTCGAGTCGCTGCCGATCCGCATCGAATGCTTCGACATCTCGAACATCCAGGGCCAGGAGATCGTCGGGTCGATGGTCGTCTTCGAGGACGCGGTCGCGAAGCGCTCGCACTACCGCAAGTTCACGGTGCGCCAACTGGACGGCCAGGACGACTTCGGGGCGATGCGCGAGGTGATCTCGCGGCGGTTCTCGCGACTCGGCGCCGACGTCGGGTCGACGGAGTGGAACGAGTCGTTCGCGGCGACGCCGAACCTGGTCGTGATCGACGGTGGCAAGGGCCAGCTGTCGGCCGCGCTGGCGGCGATGCAGGAGCTCGAGCTGCCGCGCGTCGCGGTCATCTCGCTCGCGAAGCGGATCGAGGAGGTGTTCGTCCCGGGCCGCAGCGAGCCGATCCTGCTGCCGCGCGAGTCGCCTGCATTGCAGCTGCTCCAGCGCATCCGCGACGAGGCGCATCGCTTCGCGATCACCTTTCACCGCCAGCGGCGCGACGTCGCCGCCCGCGCGTCGATGTTCGACCAGCTCGACGGGGTCGGACCGGTACGCCGGCGGGCGCTGCTCCAGCACTTCGGCTCGGCCGAGCGCGTCGTCGAGGCGACGCAGGAAGAGCTGGAGGGCGTTCCCGGGGTGCCGGCCAAGACGGCCCGCCGCATCTACGCGCAGCTGCACCGGACGGGTCGTGCCTAACCCACCACCCGCGGCGTAGCTTGACGGAGCCGCGCAGCCGCGCAGGTGCCGGCTCTGCCGGCGCCGGAGCACAAGTCGGACCGTCCGCGGCGTGGCGGGTGATCCGCTCGCGCAGCTTCGCGCCGTACTTCGTCGGCAACGCGGCCTCGGCGAGCGGGACGTGGTTCCAGAACCTCGCTGCGTCGATCCTCGTCTTCCGGCTGACGCACTCGCCGTTCCTGCTCGGCGTCCTCAACTTCTGCCAGTTCGTGCCCGTGCTCGTGCTTTCGCCGTGGGCCGGCGGCCTCGCCGACCGCCTCGACCGGCGCAAATTGCTGCTCGTCACGCAGCTGCTGTCTACCGCGCTCACCGCGGTGCTCGCAGGTCTGGCGTGGGGCGGCGCGGCGACCGAGTGGGTCGTGATCGGCTTCTCGGGTGCGCTTGGCATCGTCAGCGCGCTCTCGATCCCCGCGCAGCAGTCCTTGATCGCCGCCCTGGTCGACGAGGAGGACGTGCCGCAGGCGATCGCGCTGAACTCGATGACGTTCAACCTCGCACGGGCGATCGGACCGGCGAGCGCGGCGGGGGTGATCGCGGCGCTCGGCATCCCCTGGGCGTTCGCGATCAATTCCGCGTCGTACCTGCTGCTCTTCGCCGGGCTGTTGCTCGCGAAGCCGCGCGACGAGGAACGCGCGGAACGAAGCTCGCTGCGCGACAGCTTCCGGTTGCTGCGCGAGCGGCCTGCGCTTGTCATGGCGTTGCTCGTCGTGATGGTCGCCGGCTTCGGCTCCGATCCCGTCAACACCGAGTCGCCCGCGTTTGCGCACGCGTTCGGGTACTCCGACACGTGGGCCGGCGTGATCGTCGCGTTCTTCGGCCTGGGCGCCGTGATCGCCGCGTTTCTCGTCGCCGGGCGGGTTGCCGGGTCGCGGCGCAGGATGGCGTTGACCCTCGGCGCGCTCGGAGTCGGGATCCTGCTGTTCTCGGTGTCGCCGTGGCTGGCGCTCGGGCTGCCGCTGCTCGCGCTCGCCGGCTTTGGCTATCTGGGCTCGAACACGTCGGCGACGACACGCCTCGCGCTCGGCGTCGAGCCGTGGCAGCGCGGTCGGATCATGGCGCTCTGGTCGATCGCGTTCCTCGGCCTGCGACCGGTCGCGAGCCTCCTCGACGGGGCGCTTGCGGGCACGTTTGGCGTCCGCGTCGCCGGAGTCGTGCTCGCGGTGCCTGCGCTCGTAGGTGCTGCGGTCGCGCTGACTACGCTTCGGTCGTGGCGAAGCTCACCTGCCTCCTCGTCGTCGCCGTGATCGCGGCCGGCTGTGGCTCGTCCGTGGCCAAGCCGACCGGCCCGCCCACACCCGGCCCGGGTCAGGTCGTCTACCAGGGCACGGAGTGGGCGGTCGTGATCAAGGGAGGGAAGGCGTCCGCACAGCACCTCGTCGGCGACGCCTGGCAGCCGGCGCAGCAGGGGACGGTGAAGATCCGCGTGCTCGGCCCGAAACCGGGCTCGAGCGGCAACGCGACTACGCCGCAGGTCGCTGCGGCCCTGAGCGCCGGCAGCGAGCTCGCCGAGTCCGCGCTCTGGGTCGACGACGTCGAGCTGCTCGAAAAGGGCGGTGGGCTCACGCCGACGAAGGGGACGATCTACGGCGCGCCCGCCGCGCCGCTCACGAAGGGCCGGCACACCGCGATCGCGTACGCGCGCACAGCGACGCAAGCGTTCGCGATCGCCTGGACGTTCAGCGTCTAGATGATGCCGAGTCGTTCTCGTCGTCCATGAACGGGTAGCGGTAGTCGCGCGGCGGCGTGAACGTCTCCTTGATCGAGCGCGGGCTGACCCAGCGGATCAGATTCCACATCGAGCCGGCCTTGTCGTTCGTCCCGGACGCACGAGCACCGCCGAACGGCTGCTGGCCGACGACGGCGCCGGTCGGCTTGTCGTTGACGTAGAAGTTTCCCGCGGCGTAGCGAAGCTTCTGCTTCGCGTCGTCGATCGCAGCACGATCCTCGGAGAAGACGGCGCCGGTCAGTCCGTACGGCGCGGTGCGGTCGATCAGCCGCAGCGTGTCATCCCAACTGTTCTCGTCGTAGACGTAGGTGGTCACGACGGGACCGAAGAGCTCCTCGCGCATCGTCCTGAACTCGGGGTTCTTCGTCTCGATCACCGTCGGCTCGACGAACCAGCCCTGCGTGTCCGAGTAGCCGCCGCCGACGACGATGCTCGTTTCCTTGTCGGCCTTCGCCTCGTCGATCGCCGTCGCCTGCGTCTCGTACGACGAGCCGTCGATCACTGCACCCATGAAGTTGCGGAAGTCGGAGACGTCGCCCATGCGGATCGTCGCCACCTCTTCCTGCAGCCGGTCGCGCAGCTTCGGCCAGAGGTTCGACGGCGCGTAGACGCGTGACGACGCGCTGCATTTCTGTCCCTGGTACTCGAACGACCCGCGCACGATCGCCGTCGCGAGCGCGTCGACGTCGGCGGACGGATGCGCGACGATGAAGTCCTTGCCGCCGGTCTCGCCGACGATGCGCGGGTAGTTGCGGTACCGCTCCATGTTCGACGCGACGCTTCGCCACATGCCGTTGAACACCGCGGTCGAGCCGGTGAAGTGGATGCCGGCGAGGTGCGGGCTCGCGAGCGCCGCGTCGCCGATCGTGGCACCCGAGCCGTACACCAGGTTGATCACCCCGTCCGGCATGCCTGCTTCCTGGAGCAGTCGCATCAAGTAGTACGCGGAGACCATCGCCGTACCGGCGGGCTTCCACACGACAACGTTGCCCATCAGCGCGCACGACGTGGTGAGGTTTGCCGCGATCGCCGTGAAGTTGAACGGCGACACGGCGAAGACGAAGCCCTCGAGCGGCCGGTACTCCATGCGGTTCCAGATCCCCGGTGAGGACTCCGGCTGCTCGGCGTACACGCGGGTCATGAACTCGACGTTCCAGCGGAAGAAGTCGATCGACTCGCACGCCGCGTCGATCTCCGCCTGATGGGCGGTCTTCGACTGGCCGAGCATCGTCGCCGCGTTCAGCGTCTCGCGCCACGGCCCGGAGAGCAGCTCGGCGGCGCGGAGCAGCACGGCGGCGCGCTCTTCCCACGGCCACCGCGACCAGTCCTGCCACGCATGCGCGGCGGCGTCGACCGCCTGTTGCACGTGCTCGGCGTTCCCTTGATGGACGTCGGCGAGGACATGGTCCTTGTCGTGAGGCATCACGGCCTGCTTCAGGTCGCCTGTCGTGACGTCCTTGCCGTCGATCACGAGCGGGATCTCGATCCGCTCGCTCTTCATCTGG
>JAICUZ010000249.1 GCA_025935595.1 Burkholderiales bacterium | reverse complement strand
GGCTCGGTCACGTGTGGCGTGCTCCTCGTGTCAGGTAGTGACCGCCGCAGGTCGACGATCCAGTCGCAGTGTGACTCATCGTCGGAAGGTTGGGGGGTGGTCACAACCCCCAAAACGGCTAGTTGAGGCCAAATCGACGCCCATCGAGAGCCCAGTCGCGGCTCCCCTTCCGGGGGAGTCGCCGTCCAGGTATTGAGCTACGCTTCGCCGGCGATGGCCGCCATCGACCTGTATCGCGCGCTTTGGCGACGCCGCTACATGATCGTGCTGTTGACGGCCCTCATCACCGTCACGGCGTGGGCACGGAGCTCCTCGGAGCCCAAGGTCTACAAGGCGAGCGTGCTCGTCCGCGTCCAGCAGGCGATCTCCGACCCCACCCAGGCGGGCACCGCGATCGGCGTCTCCCAGCATCTGGCGCTGACGTACGCGCAGATCGTCGGCGCGTACTCGATCGGGAACAGGGTCTACCGCGAGCTCGACGGCCGCGTCCCGCGAGATGAGATCACGATCGAGGGCGAGCCGGTGCAGAACCTCGAGCTCCTCTACATCTCGGCGACCGCGCACGACCCACGCGAGGCGGCCGACGTTGCGAATGCCGCTCCCGTCGCGCTCCGTAAGTTCGTCAAGGAGACAGGGACGCTTCGCGACCAGATCGTGACGATCAATCCCGCGGGAGTCCCGGGCAAGCCGATCTCGCCGCATCCGACGCGCGTCGCAATCCTCGCGCTCCTCATCGGCCTCGTCCTGAACGGCGCCTTCGCGCTCCTGCTCGAGTTCCTGGCCGACCGCCTGCCGGATCTCGACGAGCTGGAGGCCGCGCTCGGGAAACCCGTGCTCGCCACGGTTCCGAAAGTCGCCCTTCAGCCCGGAAACGTCGAGGAGTTGAAGCGGGCGGCGCCGTCGAGGGCACCGATCTCCGGACAGACGCGCGCGGACCCGCGAGTTGGCTAGAAACGGTCGTCTTCCCGCGAAGCAGGCCGAGCCTGCGGCGCCGACGCGCGGCAAGCGCGGGCTGGTCGATCCGTCACAGCCCTCGGCGGAGCCGTTCCGCAACCTGCGGCTCGCGCTCGAGCTGCGGCGTGACACACGACGTGGAAACGTCGTCGTCTTCACCAGCGCGAACCCGGGTGAGGGCAAGTCGACAGTCGCCGCGAACTACGCGCTCATCGCCGCGCTGAACCAGCAGCGGGTTCTGCTGATCGACGGTGACCTTCGACATCCCGCGCTGCACGAGACGTTTCGCGTGCCGCGCGCTCCGGGAGTCGTCGACGTTCTCGGCGGCGAGCCCATCTCCGCTGCGACGAGGCGAGTTCGATCACTGGGTCAACTCGACCTGCTTCCGGCCGGCCGGGCGGTGCCGGGCGTCGGTGACCTCATGAGCTCGACCCGGATGCACGACTTCGTCGAATCGATGGCGGCGAACTACGGGCTCGTCGTGATCGACACGCCACCTGTGCTGAACGTCTCGGATGCTGCCAGCGTGGCGACGCATGCGAACGCGGATGTCGTGCTCGTCGTCGATCGCCGGGGCCGTCGGCGTGCGGTGACCCGCGCACTGCGAGAGCTCGAGCTCGTCGGTGCCAACGTCGTCGGGATCGTGCTGAACCACGAGGGCTCGGTGTCGCGCTACGGCTACGGCTACGGCTACGCCTGATTCGGCAAGCGCGAGCGAACTCTCTTTTTTTCGAGCGCCCGGTCGTAGGCCCGCAAGAGCTCGCGCGTCGACGCGTCCCAGGACAAGCCCGTCTCGATCCGTTCCCGTCCCGCCGCGCCCATCCGTGTCCGGAGCTCTGGGTCGTCGAGCAGGGTGTCGATCTGCTGCGCGAAG
Organism: Burkholderiales bacterium; assembly: GCA_025935595.1. Lineage (GTDB taxonomy): Bacteria > Actinomycetota > Thermoleophilia > Gaiellales > Gaiellaceae > PALSA-600. Next base: position 2,303 of record JAICUZ010000249.1, on the reverse strand, counting down.
CTCCGCTCATCGTTCGCGTCTGCGTACAGCGCAGCTTCGCCGGCCGAGACACGCGCCTCGACCAGGTCGTACGCGACCGTCGGCCGTGACATCGCCATGTACTCGAGGATCTTGTTCATCGTCGAGACGTCGTTCAGTGGGTTCTTCGGGTCGGGCGCCAGACCGACGTCCGCCGTGCTGAGGATGCGGCGGACGTCCTCGTCCGGTATCCGCCCGGTGAACTCGGTGTCCTCTGCGAGGCCGAGCTCGACTGCCAGGCGCTGCATGGCGGGCAGCACGTCGCCTGCACCGATGAAGGTCGCGTACCAGTCCCGGCGCCGCTCTTTCAGCGCAGCGAGCGCGCGAAGCGCATGGTCGATGCCGTCCTGTGGGCCCATGACGCCCAGGTAGGCGATCAGGTGCTCGCGCCCTCGCTTCAGCGATGCGTCCGCCGGGGCGGGCTGGAACCGCTGCAGGTCGGGAGCGCTGCGGACGACGAACACGTCTTCGGCTCGCTTTCCGCCGCGCTCCAGGGCGACGTCTCGATACGAGCCGTTGGTCGAGATGACGACGTCCGCGAGCCGAAACGTGACGCGCTCCACAGCGACGGTCCGGCGGTACAGCATGTCTCGTCCGCGAGCGAACCTCGACTCGTACAGCTCGGGGACGAGATCGTGGTGGTCGAAGATGAACGCGGCGCCGTGTCGCTTGAGCCCGCGGACCGCGGGCAAGAGCAGGTCGGGTGGGTTGCACGCGTGCACGACGTCGAAACGCTTCGTGCGCGCAAGCCGAAACGCGATTCGGCGCATCCGCCAGAGAGCGGTCGTGTACTCGCGGACGTAGCCGAGTGGCCCGCCGCTCGCCGCTGTCAGTGGGTAGCGGTGGATCTCGACTCCCTCGATGAGGTCGAACGGCTCTGTGTCGCGGGTCGTTCCCCGGGGGCAGATGACGGTGACGTTCCATCCGGCATCGGTCAACGCCTTGCTCTCCTGCCACACCCGCCGGTCGAACGGCACCGACAGGTTCTCGACGAGGATCAGCGCGTTACCACGCAGCGCCGAGATAGCCGCCCTCCCCGCGTCTCGTCTCGGCGTCCGAGAGCCGTACGAGATCGACGACGATCCGGTCTCCAATCCCTTCCAGATGCTCGTCGAGCCCGGAGACGCGCGCGCCGACGACGCAGACCTCTGCACCGGAGACGACCTCGGCGAGATCGTCGGACATGAGAGCCGACAGGTGCGGTAGGTGCTCGCGGACGTACTCGAGGTTCGCGCCGACGAGGGCGGAGCGCTGGACGAGCGGATCGTAGATCGACAGCTCGAGACCCTTTCCGAGGAGGCGCTCGGCGAGCGCGACGAGCGGGCTCTCTCGGAGGTCGTCGGTGCCGGGCTTGAACGACAACCCGATCAGCGCGACCTTTCGCCGGCCGGATGCGATCACCGCGTCGAACGTTCGCTGAATGTGACGTTCGTTCGACGGAAGCACGCTCTCGAGGAGGGGCAGCTCGAGGTCCATCCGCCGGCCGGCGTGAACGACGGCTCGAAGATCCTTCGGGAGGCACGATCCGCCGAACGCGAACCCGGGCGTGAGGTACGCGCGAGAGATGTTGAGCTTGTCGTCAGCCATGAAGACGTCCATCACCTCGTGCGAGTCGATCCCCATCGATTGGCAGAAGACGCCGATCTCGTTTGCATAGGCGATCTTCAGGGCGTGGTAGGAGTTGTCTGCGTACTTGACCATCTCTGCGACGCGTAGCGGCACGCGGAAGACCGGGCCGGGGACGGTTCGGTAGAGCTCCGCGAGAACGTCGCCGCTGGCGGCGTCGAGCTCGCCGATCACTGTCTTCGCCGGCGACCGAAAATCCGCGAGCGAGCTCCCCTCGCGCAGGAACTCCGGATTCATGACGAGCCCGAAGCCAGGTCCCGGCTCGAGCCCGGACTCCGCGGCCACGGCCGCGCCGACCACCGTCTCGGTGGTGCCGGGGAGGCAGGTCGAGCGGAGGACGACCGTCCGGCGGCGTTCGGCGCCGCGAAATCCTCGGCCGATCGTCTCCGCGACGCGCTTGACGTAGGTGGTGTCGAGGCTGCCGTTCGCCTGCGAGGGCGTTCCGACGCAGATGAGCGAGACGTCGGCGCCGGCGGCCGCGGACTCGCCGTCGACGGTCGCACTCAACCGTCCTTGCGCCACTCCCGCAGCGACGAGCTCGGCGAGCCCAGGCTCGAGGACGGGTGTGTCGCCGCGAGCCAGTGTCTCCACCTTGCGCTCGTTCGTGTCGACTCCGACGACCTCGTTGCCGAGCTCCGCGAACGCGGCCGCTGTGACCG
>JAICUZ010000005.1 GCA_025935595.1 Burkholderiales bacterium | reverse complement strand
GGCGACGACGAGTCGGCGGACGAGGCGACGGTGAAGACGTTCTATCGCGAGAAGGGCCGGGTCCGGCTGCAGCCGGAGAACTCGTCGCTGGAGCCGATCTACGCGGCGCACGTCCAGATCCTCGGCCGCGTCGTGGGGGTCTTCCGGGAGCTCTAGATGGACGTTCTTGCGCTGCACCGGTCGCTCGACCAGGAGCTCGTCGCGCTGCTCCGCGGCGCGTCGCTCGAGTGTCTCGCCTGCGGCGAGTTCGTGATGCACGCGCGCGGCGGCAACGTCTTCTGCCCGGAGTGCGGAAGCCAGCTCGCCGACGAGAACGCGCTCGAGGACGGGATACCATTGACCGTGCAGGCCGGGTGACCGCGGCCGTCGCGGTTCCGCGGAACCGCGGGCGGTCGAGGAAAGTCCGGACACCAAAGGGCAGGACGCTGGCGAGAGCCAGGCGGCGAAAGCCGACGGAAAGTGGAACAGAAAGGACACCGCCTCTGACGGATCTCCGGAGACGCCAGCGGTAAGGGTGAAACGGTGGGGTAAGAGCCCACCAGCGTCGCGGTGACGCGGCGGCTTGCCAAACCCCGTCCGGTGCAAGGCGAACAGGGCCCGTCGACGCTGCCCGCCGAGGGCCCGGGTAGCTGCCGAGAGGGATGGTCACCCTCGACAGAATCCGGCTTACAGGCCTGCTACGGAAAACCCTCGCAAACGCGGGGGTTTTCTATAAGCCGTGTCCGACAACAAAGAGCCAGCACTTCGCGAGAAGTGCGATGTATTGGCTTAACGTTAGTGATATCGTTAAGCCTGGATCTCACGGCTGGGGAGAGGTGATGGTATGATGATGTCGAAACCAGCAGGAATTGGCGCCAGAGGCCGGGCCGAACTTACGGCGGTTCTCGGCGCGCACCGCCGGTTCGTGACGCCCACCGACGTGGTCGGGGCCCTTGGCGTCGACGCCGACACAGCCGCGAAGAAGCTTGCACGCTGGGCCGCCGACGGTTGGCTGCGCCGCGCCCGCCGCGGGCTTTACATCCCCGTCCCTGTCGATGCGAGCAGCCCGGCCGCCTGGTCGGAGGACGCTCTGATCGTCGCCGCGGCGGTCTGGTCACCCTGCTACTTCACTGGCTGGACCGCCGCCAACCACTGGGCGCTCACTGAACAGGTCTTTCGCACCACCGTCCTCAAGACGACCGGACGGGTACGCGTCTCGTCCGTCCGCTTGCTCGACCACGACTACCTGCTGAGTCATGTCTCCGCGGAAGCGATGGGGTGGGGGATGAAGACGGAGTGGCAGGGCGAGGTGCGCTTGCACGTCGCCAATCCAGCGCGCACGGTCGTCGACATCCTCGACACACCTCGGCTCGGCGGCGGCATCCGCCACGGAGCGGAGATCCTCGGGAGCTACCTCGATGATCACCACCCGGCGACGCTAGTCGAGTACGGCGACCGCCTGGGGAACCGGACCGTCTTCAAGCGACTCGGCTACCTCGTCGAGGCACTCGAGCAAGATCACGCAGAGCTCGTCGCAGCGTGTCGCGAGCGCGTATCGGCCGGCGTCTCGCTGCTCGACCCTGACGGGCCTAACGATGGTCGACGTGTGGCGCGCTGGGGGTTGCGCGTCAACGTCCGCATCGAACCGGAGGAGCCCTCGTGATCCCCGCCCGCGAGCTGTTCGACCTGCGGGCCGAGTGGTCACTCGAGGTCGGCGTGATCGAAAAGGACTACGTGCTCGGCTGGCTCCTCGCCGGCATCGCCAACCACCCCGACCTCGCCGACAAATGGGTCTTCAAGGGCGGCACCTGTCTGCGTAAGTGCTTCTACGAGACGTATCGCTTTTCCGAGGATCTCGACTTCACCGTGGTAGACGGCGGACCGGAGACGCCCGAAGAGCTGCAGCCGATCTTCGCGACGATCGGCGAATGGGTGCGTGAGGAATCCGGGATCGAGCTCGTCGTCGATGAAGCGGCGTTCCGGCGCCGTCGCAACCGTCGCGGCAACTCGACAACCGAAGGACGGATCGCCTATCGCGGTCCGAACCCGCCGCCCGTACTCCCCAAGGTGAAGCTCGATCTCACCGCCGACGAGGTCGTCGTCGAGCAGATCGTGCAGCGTGCGATCGGTCACCAGTACAGCGACAGGCTGCCGAGCGAGGGCGTCGTCTGCTACGCGCTCGTCGAGCTGTTTGGAGAGAAGCTGAGAGCACTCAGCGAGCGTTGCCGTCCGCGCGACCTCTACGACGTCGTGCACATGCACCGCCACCCCGACCTCGTTGGGCAAGCACGAACGGTCGCAGCTGTGCTCGCCCAGAAGTGCGCGCACGCCGAGATCGAGGTCCCGACGGCCGAAAGCATCCGAGCCTCCCCCTACCGGGAGGAGATCGAGCGGGAATGGGAGAACATGCTCGGCCACCAGCTGCCGCGGCCACTGGCTCCCTTCGCCGAGTTTTGGCGAACGCTCGACGAGGTTTTCGCCTGGCTTGCCGGCGACCTCGCAATTGTGGTTCCGCCACGAGCCGAGCAAGCGAATCTCGACCCGGGGTGGGTCCCGCCGCGAGCGATCAGCTCATGGCGACGCGGCTTCCCATTCGAGCTTGTCCGCTACGCGGGCGCCAACCGACTCAAGGTCGATATCGACTACAGAGCGGCGGATGGCCGGCAGGGCCTGCGGCGTGTCGAGCCGTACTCGCTGCGCCGCACCCGGGACGGCAACTTGATCTTGTTCGTCGTCAACGATCGCGGTCAACTACGCGGTTATCGCGCGGATCGCATCGTCGGCGTCAGACCGACCGACGAGACGTTCCAGCCGAGCTTCCTCGTCGAATTCTGAACGACGTACGGCCAGAGGTTGCGCACCGTGGCTGGAGGGCGCGCACAACCCGCGCGGCAGTGCCAACCGAGCGCTGTCTTCCTTGGCGACATCCGGCTTACAGGCCTGCTAACGGGAGCCCTGCGAAAGCAGGGCTCCCTAGTCCTACCTCGCGTCGGCGCCGGCAGGCTCGTCCAGGCGTCCGTTCCAGACGAGCGGTTCACGCTCCCGCCCGATCTGGGTTGCGATTCGCTCGGCGTCTCTTCCGGCGCCGGTGATGAACATCGACGTGAACGAGTGCAGGAACGGAAGCCCGGCGAAGTACAGCCCGGGTGACGACGCGGCTGCGCCGCGGTACTGAACCGGGAAGCCGTCGTCGCCGACCTCGAACGGGAAGTGAATCCAGCTGAAGTCCGGCCGGAAGCCGGTGCACCAGATGACGTTACGTGCCTCGACGACGCGACCGTCGCTCAGCACCGGGCGCCCGCGCTCGACGCCGGTCGTGTGCCCGACGACCCGCTCGACTCCTGCGGCGCGCAGCTCCTTCCTCCGGTAGCGAAGGAGCGGGCCGCCACCGTGGCGGACGTGTGGCCGCATCTTGCGGCCCACCGGCGTGTCGACGGTCAGGATGTGTGTCCCGGCGAACACGAGCATTCGAAAGCCGACTCGTCCGCGGCGGCTCTCGATCGGCACCGGTAGCTGCCCCGTGTCGGGGCCGGAGAGGACGACGTCGTGGGAGGCAGATGCCTCGTGGGCGAGGTCGGACCCCGAGTGGCTCGCGCCGACGACGAGCACCAATCCGTCCTGCAGCTGCGAAGGATCGCGGTAGTCGTTGGAGTGAAGCTGGGTGATCCGTGGGTCGAGCTCCCCGGCGAACGACGGCGTGTAGGGCTTCCGGAACACGCCTGTGGCGACGACGACGTTGTCCGCGATGAAGCACCTGTCGGCGGTGACGGCGACGTACTGACCATTTTCCTTGTTCAGCGCTTCGACGGGCGTATCGGGCTTCACGGGGAGCGCGAACTGCGTCGCGTACGCCTGCAGATAGTCGCCCATCTCGTCCTTCGTCGGATAGGTGTTCTTCGGGGCGGGAAACGGCATGCCTGGCAGGCCGTCACGGAATGCCGGCGAGTAGAGGCGTAGCGAGTCCCAACGCCGACGCCATGAATCTCCGACCTGCCGGCTCGCGTCGAGGATGACGAACGATCGTCCCTGCTTCTTTAGGTGGTAGCCGACCGACAACCCGGCCTGGCCCCCGCCGATGACCACCGTGTCGTACCGCTGCGTCTGCTCCATCGTGCTCCTCCTTCGCTTGACGAGGCTGACGCTACGACCGTTCATGTCGTCCGACATCGCCGCGATTCACCAACTTGCACGAGCGTTCGGTGGTCATTTCTGACCACGCGCTTTTGCGCTACACGAGGTCGTGCTCGAAGGCGTAGGCGGTCGCGGCTGTGCGAGACGAGAGACCGAGCTTCGCGTAGACGTTCTGCAGGTGCCGTGCGACCGTGTGCTCGCTGATGACCAGCGTGGAGGCGATCTCACGATTGGCTTTCCCCGCGGCGACGAGTCGCAGTACTTCGAGCTCGCGATCGGACAGTCCGTGCGCGGGCTTCGTCGGCGGCGAGATGCGCATCAAGTCGGGCGCGGCCCCGAGCTGCTCGAACAGCGCCCGTGCCGCCTCGAGCTCGAGGAGGCAGCTCTCGTCGTCGTGCAACGCGGTGCACGCCTTCGCGATCAACTCGCGCGTGCGGGCGACTTCGTACGGCGCGCCGAGCTCGAGCCAGATTCGCTGTGCGTGGCGAAGCCTCGCAAGCGCCGCTGACGCGTCGCCTTCGGCGAGCGCGACTGCTCCGACCGCGTACGCGACGATCGCGTCCAGCATCGCGCTCTCGAATCGCGCCGCAAGCGCATGCAGCTCATCGCATGTCCTGCGTGCCTCGTCGACCTCGCCGGCTGCAAGCGCGATCTCGACGTGCGCCGGCAAGAGCGCCGCGCGTTTGGCCGCCTCGCCGACCTCGGCTGTTGCGCGGCGGATCGCCGCGAGAGCAGCGTCGACGTGTCCCTGTGCCAGGCGAAGCTGCGCGAACCCGGGCTGCGGTTCCCAACCGAAGGTGTTCGCCTCGCGGTATTCGTCCTCGGCCGCCCTGTACTCGCCTTGGAGGCGCAATAGCTCCGCTTGCCGGTAGTGAGCGAGCCCGGCCGCCGCGTTCTTGGTCTCGACGAACCGGCGCCCGGCGAGTCGCGCCTCCTCGAGTGCGTCCATCCATGACCCTTCCAGCTGGAGGATCGCGGCGCGATGTATGAGGCACCTCCCGGTGAACGCGACCAGCGTCGGCTGCTCTTCCCTCCAGTTGTTCAGCGCCTCCGTCCACTGGCGCGCACGCGCCACCTCGAAGGCGTCCTCGCACGCGAGGATGACCCCGCAGTAGACGATGCCGACCACGAACGGCGAAAGCCCGAGGGTCGTTGCGACCACCATCGACTCGTCGAGCAGCGCCAGTCCCTCTCGCACCCGTGCGGCTTTCACGAGCATGTGGCCTTCGGCGTGCATCGCCATCGCGAGCAGGTCGCTGTCGCCGAAGCGCTCTCCCATTGCCGCGGCTTCGTGCGCGACGGCAGCGGCTTGTTCGAACTCGCCGGCCGCGTCAAACTGGAAGATCAACGGGAGCATCAGCAGCCCGTGTTCCGCGGTTTGTTCCGGCCAGGACTCGAGGAGACGCTGCGCGCGTCCGAGCCAGCCCGTGGCGGGTCCGATGACCCCGCGGTAGGCGAGATTCATCCCGATCCATGTCGCCGCGCGAGCAGCTCGCAGGGTCTCGCCCTGGGCGACGTAGAGGTGGTGCGCGCGCTCGAGGATCTCGGCGGCCTCGTCCTCGCGCGCGAGCATCATCAACGACATCGAGTGGAGCTCGAGATCGTCCGTCGCAAGAGGCGAGGCTGCGTCCGCGCGGGCGAACGCCTCGAACGCCGCCAGCCATTCCCGTTCCGCGTACGCGGCGCGTGCCGTCTCGAGATCGGACTGCGGAGCGCTCATTTCACGGCATCTTGCAACGTTTGGAAGCTCGACGCCGGTGACGGTGCTTGCGGGTAGCGTTGCCGCCCGTGAGCGGGAAGCGGGACGTCGCCGTCATCGGGGCGGGGATCATCGGGCTCGCGACCGCCCGCGCGCTGATGCTCGCGCGTCCGAAGCTGCGCGTGGTGGTGGTCGAGAAGGAGCCGGAGGTCGGGTTCCACCAGACGGGCCACAACTCCGGTGTCCTCCATTCGGGGATCTACTACACGCCCGGCTCTCTGAAGGCGACGCTGTGCCGGAAGGGAAAGGCCGCGATGGAGCAATACGCGCAGGAACGCGGCATCGACTTCACCCGTCGCGGCAAGCTCATCGTCGCCGTCCACGCGTCGGAGTTCTCGCGGCTCGACGAGTTGCAGCGCCGCGCGACCGCCAACGGCATCCAGGATTTGCGCCTGCTCGAGGGCGACGAGGTCGCAGACGTGGAGCCTGAAGCCGCCGGCTTGCGCGCCTTGCACGCTCCCGAGACCGGCGTCATCGACTACGGCGCGGTGACCCGCGCGCTGGCCGACGACGTGCGCTCTCTCGGCGGCAGCGTGGTGCTGGGCGAAGACGTCCGTGAGATCGCCGTTCGCAACGGCACGGTGGTCCTCTCGACCACGTCGCAAACGATCGAAGCGGCGAACCTCATCGCGTGTGGTGGGCTCCAATCCGACCGGATCGCCGGGCTCGCGGGTGTCCGGCCGCCCGTCCGCATCGTGCCGTTTCGCGGCGACTACTACACGTTGACGCCGTCTGCGGCCGCGAAGGTGCGAGGGCTCATCTATCCGGTGCCCGACCCGCGATTCCCGTTCCTCGGCGTCCATTTCACCCGCAAGATCGACGACACGGTCGTCGCCGGCCCGAACGCGGTGTTGGCGCTCGCCCGCGAGAGGTACGCGCGGGTCGCCCTTCGTCCTCGCGACGCGGTCGAGGCGGTCGGGTACAGCGGTGTGTGGCGGTTCGTCCTTCGCCACGGTCGGATCGCCGCCACGGAGGTCTGGCGGGACCTCTCGAAGAGCGCCTTCGTCAGCGACATGCGCCGGTACGTGCCCTCGATCGCCGCCGCCGATGTGACCTTCGGGCCGAGCGGGATTCGCGCCCAGGCGATGACGCCCGGCGGCGGCCTCGTCGACGACTTCCTGATCGAGGGCACGTCACGCATGATGTTCGTGCTGAACGCTCCGTCGCCCGGTGCGACGGCGTCGCTCGCGATCGGTGAAGAGCTTGCGCATCGCGCGTTCCGCGACTTGCTGAGCTGACCCCGACCGCCGCTCCGTCCGAGCGCCTGCTCAGGATCGACGCGTCTCTGCCATGTCAGACGAGGAGGTCAGGTTCGATGACTGCTGCTCGAGTCTGGAGGATAGAAGCGTGGTCCGCCGACCGGCTAGTGCACGAGGACGAAGATGCCGTAGCCGATCGCCGCCAGCCAGGCGAGCTGCACCGCGGCGAGGAGGCTGAACATGCCGGCCTTGTACAGCTCTCCCGGGCGGGCCGGCGACAACCGGTGCTCGGCGCGCTGTTCGCGCTCACTGTGTCCCTCGGTGTCTGGGCGATGATCGTCGCCCTGACCTTCAGGCTCTTCGTCTAGCTCAAGCACGCGCGCTGCGCTGCGCGCGAGACGCTGGTTCATCGGTTGCTCTCCCCTCACCCCTGGTGACGCGTGTTCCTCGGCCTCACGACGAGGCTACCCGTGGTGGCACCGCCGTTAAACGAAGTTTCGGCGCGCGCCAGATCGCCGCCTCCGACGAACGTCTTGCGCCCGACACCCCGTTCGGCTGGCCGTGCACGACGGTGCGCGCTCCGCTCAAGCGTGACATGGGACGGCCCGATACCCACCCCATGGACGCTGCGGCGGTGCTGTCGCCTGACCTCGTGCTCGTGCTTCCTCCCGAGGAGCGGCGCCGCGCGATCGCCGCACTGCCGGCAGCCGGGCCGCCGGCGTACCTCGCCTCGCCTCGCATTGCCGGCCCGCCTGCGATCGTGGCGGCCGAGCCGTTCGCACCGACGATCGTCCACCGCGCGGTTCTTCGCTACGCGATCTACAAGTCGGTCGTAGCGGCTGCGTGGTACGTCGTTTTCGCGCTCGTGATCGGCCTCGTCGTCGCGGCGCTTGCCGTGCGCTGAAGTGATCCTCTGTTAGCTTGCTCCCGATGTCGGCGGCTCGTCTTCGCGCAGGAGCCGTCGTCCTCGTGGCGATCGCTGTCGCCGTCGTCGTCTTCGCGGCGCTGCACCGACGAGGCTCGGGGGTGGTGGTCGCCCTCGACTGGCAGACGGGTGACAACTCGAGCTTCAGCAACCTGGAATGTCCGCATCCCGACACCCAGTTCGGGGTCGTGACCTCCCCGGTCAGGCAGGGGCGCTACGCAGCACGTTTCTCGGAATCGGCTCGCGATGTCTGGATCAACGGCACGGTCCGCTGCCTCGACGCCAACTACGACTCCGCTGCGACGACGGGTGAGGAGCACTACTTCGGCTTCTCGATGTACATCCCGCGTGGCGGGCTGAGCGACAATCTGGTGTGGGAGTTGCACCAGCCGCGGGAGCTCTACACGCTCCGGGATTGCGGCGTCGCACCGGTCGCGATCGTCGTCTCGCGCGGCGCGGTCGCACTGAGGCTCTTCACAGGCGACTGCACGGTCGGTCGCGGTTTCCCGATCGAGCGGGCGATCGTGTTCCCGAACCTGAAGACGTATCCGCGGGAGAAGTGGATCGACATCGTGCTCCACATTCGCTTCGAAGAAGCTTCGACCGGTCTCGTCGAGGCGTGGAGCCGAACCGCAGGGAGCGCGTGGCCGGCGCGCCCTCAGATCTCGCTCGTCGCGATTCCGACGATGCCGTTCTGCTCTTCCTGCGGCATCTTCAACGTGACGCTCTACACGGAGATGGGCCTCTACCCGGGGTACTCCGGGTACCACGAGCAGGACACGCTCTACGTCGACGGGTCTCGTCGTGGCAGGACGTTCGACGCCGTCGCGCCGCCCGGCTGACTTTCGCGATGGGCGCTCGACATCCCGAACGCAAGAATGAAGAGGATCAATGCTCCAAGTAGGCTGAGGATCATTCCGGCGGTGCCACCGGCGGCGTGCCAGTGGAGGAGAAGCGCCCAGCCGACGACGAGCGAGATCGCTGCACCGAGCGCATGTCCGACGAAGATCCGCTGTGTGAGCCCGCGCGCAGCGAGGGCGGCGACGAACACGTCGGACACGGAGAGGATGACGTAGTAGACGGCGAAGAGCCGAACGACCGTCGCGTCGTGGGCGTACTCGGCGCCGTACACGTGTCGCAGCAGCGTTGGCGCGAACACGATCGCGCCGAACGCATAGACGAGAGTCGGTGGGACGGTGAGCGTGAATGCGGCCCGCATGCGCCGCGCGAGCTCGCCTCGTTCCTGTGCGCGCGCGAACGACGTCGGCAGGTAGCTGACGAAGAACGCGAGGAACACGCTGACCGGGCCGAGCAGCGTCTGTGCCGCCTTGAGCGCGGCGCTCACCACCGGCCCGACGACGAGACCGCCGACGTAGATGTAGGACTGACTCGCAAGCCAATAGACCACCTCCGCGGCGCCGAGCCAGCGGCCGAAATGCCAGTTCGACCGGAGAGCGTCGCGGCTCAGGTCGCGGCCGAGGCTGTGCCGGAGGAACGGGAATACCGCGAGCGCGGAGAAGAGCGACGTCGCGCCGACGACGACGAGCGCGCGCGTCGCCGTGAGCGTTCCGTCGACTCCGAGCCAGACGAGGATCGCGGCTTGGCTTCCGTAGCTCAGGATGTCGTCGAGGAGCGCAATGTGAAGCCGGCGTTCGGTGTAGAGAACGCGGCGCAAGAACTCCTGCGCCTGCCAGGCGACCGCAACAGGGGCTGCCACGAGGAACGTCGTCGAGGACGGGCTCCCCGACAGTCCGGTGACGGCGGCGATGACGAGCAGCAACAACGCCCAGGCGATCGCGTAGACGATCTGGAGAAAGGCGGATGCGGTGGTGTAGCGGCGGTAGTCCTCGCCTTGACGCGTTGCCCCCAGGACGTTGTGGGGGCGTGTGATCAGTGCGGACTGAACCGCGCCGGCTGACTGAAGCAGGGTGAACGCCAGAACGAAGTAGCCGAAGTCGATCGGGGCGAGCGTGCGGCCGACCACGATGAGCACCACGAAGTTGCTGCCGGAGACGACTGTCTGATCCGCCAGCCCGACGATCTGGCGTGGGAGCCTCATCGACCGGCAGCGCGATGCCGCACGAGCTCGTCCGCCGACGCCGTCCGCGACCCCGCGGGTCCATTGCCGGCCGTCTCGACGAGGAGGTCGGCGAACGCGGCCCCGACCTCGGGCCACGTGAAGCGCTGCGCGGAGACTCGACCTCGGTCACGGAGGCGTTCCCTCAATGCAGGCTCCGCGGAGAGACGACGCAGAGCCTCGGTCCAGGCGCGGGGGTCGAGAGGGCTCTCGACCCGCAAGACCGCTCCGCGGGCGATCTCGTTGACGGAGGGGATGTCGCTCGCGACGACCGGGGCATCTGCGGCAAACGCCTCGAGCACCGGCAGCCCGAAGCCCTCGTAGAGGCTCGGCAGGACGACGCCGAGGCAGCCGGCATACAACGCACGAAGTCGTGACGCCTCGACGTAGCCGAGATGCTCCACCCGTCCTGGGAACGCCGCAGAGCGCCGCTTCAGCGCTGCGAGCTCGCTCGTGCTCGCGGGGCCCGCGATCACGAGAGGCGGCAGCGGAGGATCTGCGTGCAACATTGCGTCGACGAGCGTGTCGACGTTCTTTCGTGCGTCGAGTGATCCGACGTAGAGGAGAAACGGCGGTCTGTCGAGGTCGGGCGCGTCGTCGTTCGTCTCGATCTCCTCGAAGAGCTGCGGGCCTTCACCGATGACGGAACAGAGCCGTGGGTCGATGCCGATCGCGGCGCGCAGGCCGACGAGGGTCGCCTCGCTGACGCAGACGATCGACGTGGCGCGGCGACATGCATGTCGCAGGACCGTCTCGTAGCGCAGTCGCTTGTTGCGCGAGTAGAACGCCGGTGCCACGAATGGGCCGACGTCGTGCACCACAACGACGGTAGGCGGTTCGAGTCGGCGGGCGGGCAGCTCGGGGACCGGCGCGAGAACGACGTCGGCCCGCACCGTGCGGGCCAGGCTCGCGAGGTGCGTCTCGCGCCACAGCGCACGTCCTGCGACGGCTCTGGTCGATTCCGGCAGTGGGACGAGATTGAAGTCCCCGAGCTTCCCGGCCTCGGGCAGGCTCGTGGCGACGACGAGCGACAGGCGAGGGTCGCGTGCGAGCTCACGGATCAGGCCCATCGTGTACGTCCTGATTCCGCCCTGGTCGGGCTTGAGGTTGCCGGCGTCGACGAGAACGCGAACAGTGCCGTCGTCCCTCGCCGAGCCGACACGAGGGGCCGGCGGTGTCGATGGCTCGTCGACGGCCGGCGCGTGGTGCATCAGCAGGCTGGCCGTCTGCTTCCGCTGCAGCGTCTCGAGCAGGCGGAACCGCGGCGCGAGCTCGATCGGCCGTTCGTTCGGAACGGCGAGAGCGGTGTTCGACGCACGGAGAAAGCGCGTGTAGCGGCGAGAGTGCGTCGCTGCGGCGCGACCGCGGATCGACGCGCTGCGGCTCCCCGAGAGGGCCTGCACGGTCGCGTGGCCCGCTTCGACCACCGTGCGAAACGCGCGGGCACGCGGCGTCTTCGGCGCGTGCAGCCGGAAGAGGATGCGACGGTTGCGCGCGACAAGGAACGCCTTCAGCCACGAACCTTCACCCGTCGAGGCCGAGCCCTCGTGGAGTGCGAGCGCCTCGTGCAGCAGGACCGCCCGGTACCCCGCCTTCCGCAGGCGCCACGCGACATCGACGTCTTCGAGGTACGCGAAGTACGCCGGTTCGAGGCCTCCGACGCGCTCGACGGCCTCGACCCGCAGGATCGACGCGCTGCTGCTCGCGCCGAACACCTCGTCGGCCGACTCGACCGAGTCCGCGGCGCGCCCGGCGTCGCGCTCGGCGGGAACGCCGACCTCGTCGACCTCGAGCCCGCGGCTGTTGATGACCCGCGGATCGGAGGCGTAACGGATGTCGGGGACGAGCATCGCGACGTCCGCCGGCGCTGCGGCGGCTGCCTCGACGACGACGCCGACGAAGGGTTCCGACACGACGAGGTCCGGATTCGCGAGGAGCACCCAGTCGCTCGTCGCGAGGGCCAGGCCCTGCGATGCTGCGACGACGAATCCGACATTGAGTGGGTTTGCGACGACGCGATCTGCTCCGATACGGCGTGCGACGTCGGCCGATTCGTCCGAGGACGCGTTGTCGACGATCACGACTTCCGCGGCGATGCCGGCTGCGTCGGCCGAACGTCGAAACGCTCCGATCGAATCGCCGAGGAGGCCCGCGGAGTTCCACGCGACCATCACGAGCGTCAGCTTCGGGGTCGCGGTCAAAGGGCCTCGAGCATCGACGTGCGAACCGGCGGCGGCGCGTACTTCATGTTCAGCGCGACGAGGTACGCGCGATGCAGGCCGCGTACCTGCGCGTCGATCGTGAACGTGCTCCGCGCGTGCTCCGCGGCGGCGTTACCGAGGCGGTCGCGGAGCTCGGGGTCGCGGTGCAGGCGCACGATCCAGTCGGCGAGCTCGTCGGGCCGCTCGGATGGGATGAGCACGCCCGTCTCGAGATGGTCGATCTGCTCCGGCAAGCCACCGACGTCGCTCGCGACCACGGGCAGCCCCGCCTGCATCGCCTCGAGCGAGGCGAGTGGGAACGAGTCCTGCCGCGAGGGCAGCACGAATGTCTCCCAACGCGCGAGCGCATCCGCTGCGGGCTGTCGGCCGAGCATCTGAAGACCGTCGATGAGCGCGGGCGCTGCCGCGAGCGTCTCGACGCGCCGCGCAAAGGCGCGGTCGTTGTCGAGATCGCGTTGCCCGACGTGCTCGAACCGGAGCCCGGGAACCCGGCCGCGCGCGATCGCGGCGGCCTGCAGGAAGACGTCGGTGCCCTTCGTGTCGCAGATCGTCCCGACCGTTCCCACGAGGCCGGGCTCGGGCCGGCGTTCGACGCCGAGCGGCGGCACCCCGTTCGGCACGACGAGCACCGGAGTGTCGCCGGCGTGGGGTTCGAGTCGCGCGGCGACCGCATTCGACACCGCGACGATCGCGTCGGCAGCCCTGGCAGCCCACTTGAAGGCGAGCGACGACTTCGCGCCCGCGGGCGGCAACTCGTGCACGTGCAGCACGACGGGGATGCCGAGCGATCGCGCGACAGCCGCCTCGGGGAGGACCCGCAGCGTGTTCGCGTGAACGACGTTCGGACGGGTTCGCAGCAACTCGCGGCGAAACTCCCGCAGGTAGCCAGGGGTTCGCGCGAGCCTGGTGCCGACGCCGGGCGCTGCCTTCCAGCCCCGCGCGCTGTAGGCAATCGGCCGCGCGTCGTAGACGACGGGGGAGAGAGCGGCAGCGTCGTCCACGATCGGTCCCTCGTCAGGGAACCATGCACTCGGCGTCCAGCCGAGGTCGGTCAAGCCGTCGATGCAGTTCAGCACGGATCGTCCGGCGCCGAGAGCCTCCGACTCGTGAAACACCACGAAGAGCCGAAGCAGACCGAGTCGCCGGTTCTCCGGCATCACGCGCGTCGCCCGCCGACGACCCTCCGGGAAAGGATGTCGCGCGCCGCTTCGCGCCCGCTCCGCATCGAGTGGTCCATGTTGAGGTACTGCCACTCGCCGAAGCGGCCCACCGCAGTGATCCCAGACTCTCCGAGCCATTCCCGGATCAGCGCGACGTTACGGGTGTGATGGAGGTCGTAGATGACGTAGGCCGGCAGGATCGGCGCCGTATCCACGAACTCGACGACGTGGTCGTCGTGCAGGATCCGCGCCGTGCGCAGGGCGTCGAGTGTTCGCTCGACGAGGCCGTCGACGTCGACCGGGCGATCGGGGGAGTACGCGACCTCGATCGAGAGTGAGCTCTTCCCCGACGGAACGTTCGCCGGGCTGAAGTTGGCCGGGAACGACAGGCGATGGAACGGGAAGTCGTCTTCGTAGAAGTAGACCCAATGCAAGTCGGACAGGCTCGGGGTGTCGACGGCGATGTTGACGCAGAGGATTCCCTGGTAGCGCAGCGCGGTACACGCGTCGACGACCTCGCGGGGCGCCGACGGTACGAGGTCGGCGATCTTGTGCAGAGGCAGTGTGTACACGGCGTGGTCGAACGCGACCGCCGACCCGTCCGAGAAGTGGAGCATGCGCTCGGGAAGGTCGATGCGCTCGAGGCTCCGGTTGAGATGGATGCCGTGTACACGCTCACCGAGAGCCCGAGGCAGAGCTTCGATGCCGCCTTCGAGCGGGTACCAGAAGTCTGCGGTTGCTCCGACCTGCTCGACGTCGTCGCCGAGTGCTCCCGCGATCACGCGCGCGAAGTCGGGTGTGGGCACGCGGCGGTCGATCCAGTTGAAGTCCATCTCGCTCGGTTCGACGGTCCAGACCTTTCGCGCGTACGGGATCATCAGGTGCTCCGCGATCGCGTTCCCGAAGAACCCGCGCATCCACTCGTCGTAGTTCGCCGGCGCAAACGCGCCGCGCGCTCGCCCTTCGGTCGCGGCAACGAGATCGATCAGGCAGTCGGCGACGAGTTGCCGAGGCAACCCGTGCAGGTGGGCCTGGAACGGGAACCGGGTGTAGAGGTCGTACGCGTGGTGGTAGATGAACGCCTGCCGCTCCTGTGCCCTGAAGTTGCCGGCGAGCAGGTCGCGGATGAGGTCCTCGGTCTCGGCGTCCGCTGCGAAGAGGATGTGCGGGCCGTAGTCGAACGTGTACCCGTCGCGGACGATCGAGCGAGCGTGGCCCCCGACACGCTCCGCCTGCTCGTAGACCTGCCAGTGGTCCTCGCCGCCCTGCTGGAACGCAAAGGCGGCGCTCAGGCCGGTGAGGCCCGCCCCGAGGACGACGTCTTGGCGCTCAGTCACGTTCAACCCTCGCGATGGGGCGCAGGCCGGTGACGATCGCGAGCAGCGCGATCGGGACGATCGGGATCAGCATCCGCGGGTAGGCCGAGAAGACCGAGTGCAGGCCGAAGGCGACGACGGCGAACACTCCCATCCAGCCGGCGGTGAGCCCGGGACGGCCGGTGCGGCGGCGCACGGTCCTGACGGCGGCGGCGACCAGCCCGAAGAGCAGGAGCAGATTCGGCAACGCGTAGCCGACGCTCGTCAGACGGGCCGATTTGAAGCTATACGGGGTGTTCAGCCACATTCGGGAGATGTTGTCGGCGACGTTCTGGGCGAACTTGAACGGATGGTTGCTCACATTGTCGAGGGCATGGTGCTCGAGCGAGTGGTTCTGGGCGTTCAAGTCGAGGCCGATCAGGCTGCGGAAATACGGGCGGTGAGCGGCCAGATTCGGGTCGCTGAAGACGTCGTTCGCGCCGTGCCAGTCGCCCACGTCTTGGTCGGCCGGTGACGACATCCAGTACAGCGACATCGCCCCGGAGCTGCCCCAATAGAGCGCATGGTGCGTGACGGAGTACGTGTAGCCGAGCCAGGGGACGCACAGCACGAGCGCGAGCGCCGGAACGAGCAGGAGGCGCCGCCGCCGCTCGTCGCGGCGCACGAGGTATGCGATCGCGGCGGCCACGAGCACCGCCGTCATGACCCATCCGTAGGCGACGCGGGTGATCGCGAGCGCTGCGAACGAGCACGCGCCGAGCGTCAGCCAACGTCCGCGCCCTTCGCGCTCGTAACGAACGGTGGCGTAGAGAAGCAGCGTCACGAAGAGAACCGCGAGAGGCTCCGCGTGGATGAATGCGATCACCGTGTAGAACGGGAGATACGCGATGAACGCGGCCGCTCCGAGAAGGGCCGCGCGCACCGGTACGAAGAGGCGAAGCAGCGCGTAGAAGCTGACGAGCGCGGCGAACAGCGCGACCGGGCCGACGAGCCGCAAGACATCGAGCGATGCGTGCAGCTTGACGAGCGCAGCCAGCACGGCAGGCAGCCCGGGGCCGAACCAGAGATTCGGCGGGGCGTTGCCGCCGCCCACCATCGTGTCGCGCCCCGTCAGCAGGTGCCCCGACGCGAGGAGCTTGCCGAGACCGACGTACGCGCCCTCGTCGTCGTACAGGTTGTCGCTGTAGGGGACGACCAGCGGCACCGCGACGAAGAGGATCGAGGCGGGAACGAGCACGAGCCATGGACGTGCGCGAACCGCCCGCAGCAACGGAGCGAACCGGCGCCCGGCGCCTGCGGCTGCAATCGTCTGGGCGTTCATCGTCTGTCCGCGCCGCGGCGAAGTGTAGTCGAGCCCACGGCGGGCAACCGGCGCCGACTCCATACTCGGGCGCGTGCAGCGCGCCCCTGCTCGTTTCACCGCCGCGCGTGTGTGCGTCGCGGCACTCGTCGTCCTGCTCGTGCTCGGCGCGCTGCTTGCGCTCGGCGTCTCGTTCGCGTCGTACTCCGAGGTCAAGCACCGACTCGATTCATTCGCGTCGGACAACGACGCCAATCTCACCCGAGAGCGGTTCCGGACCGTCGTGTGGGCGTTACGAGGTGCCGCCGTCCTGCTGCTGCTCTGCGCCGGCGCTGCGCTGCTCGCGAGGCGGCGCGGCGCGGCCGCTCTCTCGACGATCCTCGCGTCTTCGCGGCTCGCGGCGACCTCACTGCGCGCCGCAGCCCGACTTCCGCGTATCGATGCCGTGGCTCTCGCGTTGATCGGCGCGGCCGCGATCGCCGTCCGGTTGGACTTTCTCTTCCAGCCGATGCGGTACGACGAGGCCGGCACGTACGTCCACTACGCGTCGGAGCCCCTGTACATCGGCCTCTCCTCCTACACGGCGCCGAACAACCATCTCTTCCACACGCTGCTCGTCCACCTCGTGACGTCGGTGCTCGGATCGGCGCCGTGGGCGATCCGGCTGCCCGCTTTGCTCGCCGGTGTGCTGCTCGTCCCGGCGACGTACCTCGCGGGGCGCGCCGTCTACGACGGGCGCGTCGGGCTGGTCGCGGCTGCGCTCGTGGCGGGATCGTCGAAGCTGATCGAGTACTCCACCAACGCTCGCGGCTACACGCTACTGGCGCTCGTCTTCATGCTGGACTTGGCGCTCGCGGTAGTCCTTGCCCGTGACGACGAGCCGGCCGCGTGGGCGGCCTTCGCAGTTCTCGGGGCGATCGGGATGTGGAGCGTCCCGACGATGGCGTATGCGCTGGTCGTGCTCGTCCTCTGGCTCGTCGCGACCATTCTCCTCGAGCGAACGCACCTTTCGCTGCTCCGGTCTCGACTGCTGCCGGCGCTCCTCGCGACCGGCGCGATCACGCTGCTCCTGTACCTGCCGCCGCTCGTGTCCTCGGGACCGCACGCGCTGCTTCGGAACGACTTCGTGAAGCCTCGCGGCTTCGCCGGGACTGCGCGTCATCTCCCGCGTTCTCTGTGGGAGACGCTCGCGAGTTGGAACCGTGACGTGCCCGTCGCTGTCGCGGTCGTGCTCGCGCTCGGCTTCGCCGTCGCGCTGGCGGCTCAGCCGCAGATCAGCCGCTTCCGCATCCCACCCGCGGCGGCGGGTTTCGTCGTCGTCCCGCTCGCACTCGCGCAGCGAGTGGTCCCGTTCGACCGCGTGTGGCTGTTTCTCCTGCCGCTCTATCTGCTGACGGCGACCGCGGGCCTCGTGCTCGTCGTCGGACGCCGTGCGACGCGTGGCGCGACGGCGGTCGTCGCGGTGCTCGTCTGCGCACTGCTCTGCGGCGGCGCCGTGGCCAGTCAGGCGGTTGCCCACTCGGAGGACACCTCGACGTTCCGCGACGCGCCGCACGTCGCCTCGTTCCTCGAACGGACGCTGCGGCCGGGCGACCGGGTGCTCGTCTCACCGCCCGCCGACCTGATCCTCGAGTACTACCTCGATCGCGCGGGCCTCGACTCGGGCCGCCTGCTCTATACGGCGTTTTCTGCGAAGCGCGTGTTCGTCGTCGTGAAGGAGGGGCCGCGCGACTACCCGCTGCACGTCGTGATCGAGCAGCACCTCTCGGCGAGCGAGTCACGCGGGCTGCGGGCGATGCTCGTCAAGCGCTACGCGCACACGGGCATCTACCGGCTGTCACGCTAGGGCCGGCTGCCGAGCTCGAACAGCTCGAGCAGCTCGCGCGCGCGGCGCTTCCTGGCCTCGTCGATCTCGACGCGGCCGCCGCGGCGCGGGAAGTCCGCCGTCTGGGATGGCCGCCCGACCGCCTCCAGTGCGCCGTCACCGGGCGTCCCCAAGTACGCGAAGAGGTGCTCGAGCTCCGGTCCGGGATCGTCGCGAAGCCGCTCGTACTCGACCAGGTGCACATCGGACGAGACCTGCGCGCGCAGAGGGATCGCGTTCTCGAGGCACCACCGGAGGACGAGGCGCTCGAAGCGGTCGCCGCGCTGCGCAACGGCCGTAATGTGATCGCTGATGCCGTCGAAGCAGGCGAGCAACTCGTCCTGGGCGAGGAAGTCGTCGAGGCCGTCCGACCAGTCCAGCTCGAGCCACGATCGCGCCACGGCGACCGGGTCGCGGACGACGTAGACGATCCGCAATTCGGGATGGCGCGCGCGGATCCAGGGGATGAGGTTCGTGATGCGGATCTCCTTGACGATCCGCCGCCGAGCGATCCGTTTCGGGTTCTGGCGGTCGGTCCACCAGTTGCGCACGCGCCCGGCAAGGAGCGCGTCGACGTCTCGTGCGAGCGGGTGAGCCTGGTCGGCGGGATCAATGTATTGGCCAAGCTTGAAAGCGCGCGCCCGGCGGACGCGGTCGCTCCTGAACGGCTCGAACACGAGCCGGTGGTCTCGGCGGTGGTTGATGACCTCCGCGACCCACGTCGACCCGCTGCGGCCGGTGCTGACGACGAGCGTCGTGTCGCGGATGCCGTGACCGAGGTCGAGGTAGCACGCCGCACGCAGCCGCTCGGGTGCGATCTTCAGCTTCTCGGCAGTGTTGTAGTCGGCGCCCATCGGCTCAGTCTGACCCACGCCTGAACAGGACCGCCCGTGCGCGCTTGCCGGCCAACGCGGCCGTCACCGCCGCCCGCCCGCGCGCCGAGTTCGGGCGGATGACCGTCTCGAGACCGGGATCGTCGTCCGCGAAGCGACGCTTGTAGGCCTCGTCACCGCGGAGGAGGCGGTACTCCGCGACACCGTCGTCGAGCGCCTGCCGGATCGTGTGCGTGAGCAGGACGGATCCCGCCGAGACGTCGTCGTAGGACGCATCACGCCCCGCCTGGTAATACGACTCGACGTTCCCGACGCGGAACCCGTACCACGCTGCCGCCGGCGTGCCGTCGAGGTCGAGGAACCAGAGACGCAAGCGTCCCGTCTCGAGTGCCGACCGGGCGATCTCGCGGTGGAACGTCTCCGGGGCGAACGCGCTCGCCGTGCCCCATCGCGAGCGGTGCAGGGTGAAGAGGACGTCGAGGTCGCGCTCGAGCGTTACCGGTTCGACGGTCAGGCGGAAGACGACATCGTGCCGTTCGTGCAGCCGCCGCTCCCGACGCTGCAGCTGCTGGCGGAAGTTCGCGCTGCGCGACGCCAGGTACGCCTGCCAGCCGCCCGCCCTGCGGATGACAGGTCCGGACTCGAGCCGGAAGCGGCGACCTGCGAGGCGGCGCGGCCAGTCCTCGCTGCCCGGGAGTTGCTCGCCGAGGAAGACGTCATGCTCGATCTCCGCGAGCGCGGCGAGCAGCTGCGCGTCGCCGACGGCGCCGACCGGACCCTGCTCGTCCGCCTGCGGCCGTCCGGTGAACCTGACGATTCGCAGCGGGCCGAGCCGTGAGCGGCAGAGCGGCAGGACGCCGACGAGCTCGCCCTCTTTCCGCACGGCCCGCAGCTCGAGCTCGAGTCCTCCGCCGAAGTGTCGCCACCACGCGTCATGCCACTCCCACGTGGCGAAGACCGAGCGAACCGGCAGCGCGCTCCACTCGGCACGCAACTCCGCGAAGGAGATCGCCCGTTCGACGATCATCTAGCCTGGTGCCCTTCGTGCGGTCGAGACCATCCCCCGTACGCCGCCTCGTACGTCTGGCGGTCCGCGTCTTCGGGCTGCCGCTCGCGGCCCTCGCGCTTCGGCTCCTTCGGCTCACCGGACGACGCGCGGGCGTGGCCGTCATCTACCACACCGTCAGCGAGCGCACGGGCGAGCCCGCGGACGAGCTCGTGCCGCCGCACGGCGTCGATCTCTTCGATGCGCAGATCCGCCATCTGCGCCGGAAGTACGACATCGTCCCGTCGGCCGACCTGCAGGCAGCGGCGGCCGCCCGCCGGCGCGGAGCCCGCTTCCCGGCGGCGATCACGTTCGACGACGACCTGCGGGAGCACGTGCAGTTCGCGCTGCCGGTGCTCGAGCGGCACGGTGCGACGGCGACGTTCTTCCTGACGGGCGCAACGCTCGATGCTCCCTACTCGTTCTGGTGGGAGCGCCTGCAGCGCGCGATCGACGCGGGCGCGCCGATCCCCTCGCGTGCCGACGGTGAAGCCCAGGTCGTCGCGCGCAGCGCGATTCGCCACGTCGCCTGGGAAGTCGAATGGCTCGCGCCGGTCGAGCGTACGCGCTTCTCGGAAGCGTTGCTCACCGCAGCCGGGCCGGATCCGGCGGACGCCGGGCTGCGCCGCGCCGGAGTTCGCCGTCTCGTCGAGGCCGGCATGACGATCGGCTTCCACACGCGGCGGCACGATCGGATGCCGCCGTTGGACGACGAGTCGCTCGCCGCGTCTCTCCGTGACGGCCGCGACGACCTCGCGGATGTCGTCGGCTCTCCGCTCGACGTGATCGGTTATCCGCATGGCGGCGCCGACGAGCGCGTCGCCGCCGCCTCTCGCGACGCGGGCTTCGCCGTGGGGTACACGACGCAGGAGGTCGCGGTCACGCCCGAGAGCGAACCGCTGCTGCTCGGACGGCTGAACCCGTCGTATCGCTCGGCCGGGCATTTCGCCGTGCAACTCGTTCGGATGCTGGCCGCCGCTCATCGGTAGGCGGCGAGCCACGCCGGCTCCGGCAGCGCGAGCCGCGTCAGGCGAGACCTTCGGTCGGTCGGGATGATCTTGCGCCCGACCGTGACGACGGGACCACCGAGCACCGCACCGGCCGCCCGCAGCACCGCGCCGGCATCGCGGTTCCGCCGGGCCGAAGCGAGGTAGATTCCGACGGCCTTCCGTCTCCGGCCGGCGCGTGCGTGCCCCGATGCCACCCAGCGTGCGAACCGGGCGCCGTCGAGCTCGGCACCGTGTGCGGCCGTCGCAGCGGCGTGCTTCTCCTTCAGCCGCTCGAACTCCGGGAAGACGTCCGGCTGATGGGTCAGCAGCATGTTGTCGGAGTGGATCGTGTAGGCGACGAGGACGTCGTCGCAGGCGGCCGCAGGGCCGGCGAGCGCGAGCCTGATCCACAGGTCCCAGTCCGCGAGTTGAAAGAAGCTCTCGTCGAAGCCGCCGAGCTCGTGCACGACGTCGGCCCGTGCCATCACGTTCGAGCAACCGCACCAGATGACGTTCCAGCGCAGCAGTTGGTCGGTGATCGTGGACGGATCGGGTGCGGCGACGTTGAAGAGAAACCGATGTGCGCCGTCGACGGCAGCGCCGGGTGCATAGACGAACACGGCCCCGTAGGCCGCTGCGGCGTCGAGCTGGCTCCGCAGCTTCGACGGCGCCCAGAGGTCGTCGTCGTCGAGGAACGAGATCCATCGGCCGCGCGCCGCCGCGATCCCCGCGTTCCGCGCCGCCGCCACGCCGCGCGCGGTGTCGTGGCGCACGACGCGCACGCGCGGGTCGCTCAGGTCGGCGAGCCGTTCCGAGGTGCCGTCGGAGGAACCGTCGTCGACGACGACGAGCTCGACGTCGACTCCCTCCTGATCGAGAACTGCGGGAAGCGCGGCGCGGGAGAGCACCCGCCAGCGATCCTTGGTCGGGACGACGACTGTGACCTCGGGTGCGGTGGTCAACGGGGCTTCCGGGCCGAGGCGAGCAGGTTCATCGGCAGCGTCACGGTGCCACCCGCATGCCGCGCCTCGGTTCGCTCGAGCAGAGCGCCGACGGTGTTGAGGCACGCGTAGGCGCCTCGCGCGAGCCAGGGCAGGCCCGGCAGCCCGACCCGCGTCACGACGTGGCTGAGCAGTGATCCGGTCAGCACCGTCCAGGCGACGCCGCGCCCGCCGTTCTCCGTAAGCGTGACGTCGTCCCAGCCGTCGAACAACTCCACGAGCTCGTTGCCGGTGAAGCGACGCTCGAAGTTCTCGCGGTCGTACTCGAACGCGAACGGGACCGCGACGATCGCGGTTCCACCCGGGCGGAGGACGCGCGCGAACTCCGTGACGGTGTGCTTCGGGTCGCGCATCCACTGGAAGGCTTCGATGCATACGACGAGGTCGAATGACGCGTCCTCGAACGGGAGCACCTCGTCGCTCTCGACGTCCGCCACTCCATACGGGTTGCCGGGCACGTCGAGCCCGACGCGTCGGGCTTCGAGAGGCAAGAGGTCGTCGTAGGCGCGTGATCCGCACCACACGTCGAGCACGTCCGCGACCGGCCGGTCGACGTGGGCGAGCGCCGCCTCGAGATCCCGAATCAGATACCGGAGGTGGAGATAGTCGAATTGCGTCCTGCGTGGATGGCGCCGTGACCGCCGGACGGCTTCGAGCTCTTGCGGCGTCAGCGGGCGGGTCGCCGAGCCGGGAGTCAACGGGATCGAGGCGTCGGGCACGGCTTCTACATTGTCGGCATGCCGGCGGCGGGCGCAAGGAACGGCGATGAACGTCCGTCGGTGGCGGTGCTGCCGTGGGGCGACTTGTTCGCGGACTGGCTGGATCCCTTGGGGGTGGGGATCGACGACCTTCCCGACTTCACGGGCAGCTGGATGTTCGCCTGGGCCGACGCGCTCGCGGCCGTCAATGTCAGGACCGTGATCGTCGCCGTCAGCGGACGTGTCGAGCGGCCGGTCGAGCTCGAGCACTCGGTGAGCGGCGCGACGATCCATCTGCTGCCGACCACGTGGGTTCACCGCCGGGTCGAGCCCCGGATGCTCCACGGAAGCCTCGCCGGCCGGCGCGATCCGCGCAGCGTGGGCGGCGCGGTGCTCGCGCACGCGGCGCCGTATCTCGCGACACCGCCGCTTCGGCTCGCAGCGATCGTCCGCCGCGAAGGCTGCGCGGCGATCGTCTGCCAGGAGTACGAGACGCCGCGGTTCGACCTGACGGTGACGCTCGGTGCGCTCCTGCGTCGCCCGTCGTTCGCGACGTTCCAGGGCGGCGACTACCAGGCGAGCCGCCTGGAGCGGCTGACTCGGCCCCTTGCAATCCGCGGCGTCCGTGCCCTGATCGTGCCGAGCAGCTCCGAGAGAGCGCGAGTGCGGGACACGTACCGCGTGCCCGAGGGCAAGCTCGCCCGCATCTTCAACCCGATCGACGCGGACTTCTGGCAGCGACAGCCGAGGCAGGAAGCGCGCCGCGCGCTCGATCTTCCCGACCACGCCGACGTCGTCGTCTGGCACGGTCAGCTGCATCCGCGCAAGGGGCTCGACGTGTTGCTGCGTGCATGGGCGGACGTTCGCGCGTCCCGTCCGGGCCGGGACCTCCTGCTCGTGCTGATGGGCGCGGGCGAGCAGTCCATCGCGGAGCTCACGGCATCGCACGCCGTCGACGGCGTGCGGTTCGTCGCGGAATGGGTGCGCGACCGTGAGCGGATCCGCACGCTGCTGTCCGCGGCAGATGTGTACGCGTTCCCGTCGCGCCATGAGGGGTTCCCCGTCGCTCCGATCGAGGCGATGGCATGCGGCCTGCCGGTGGTCGCGACCGCCGCGCAGGGCGTCCCCGACATCTTCGAGAACGGTGAAACGGACGGCGGCTTCGTCGTCCCGATCGACGACACCGCCGCGTTCGCGCAGCGGCTCGGCGGGTTGCTCGACGACCGGGAGCTGCGCGAGACGGTCGGACAGGCTGCGCGGGCCCGGGTCCAGACCGCCTTCGCACTCGAACCGGTCGGACGGGCGTTGCGCGCCCTCCTCATCGGCCCTACAACGAGCTGATGCTGGTGCGGGAGGCGGCGTGAGGATCGGTTACGTCGTTTCGGCCTACAAGCTCCCCGGTCAGCTCGTTCGCCTCCTGCGCCGGCTGCGAACCGACACGAGCACGTTCGTCGTTCACGTCGACCGCAAGACGGACCGGCACACCTACGAGCAGATGGTGGTCGGAGCGAGTGAGCTCGGCTGCGTCGAGTTCGTCGATCGTCACGTCTGCCACTGGGGGGGCTTCGGCCACGTCCGGGCGACGCTGAAGGGGATCGAGCGCCTCTACGCCGACGGCGCCGACTTCGACTACGTCGTGCTCCTGACCGGGCAGGACTACCCGCTGCGTCCCACGGCGGAGATCGAGAGACGGCTCGCGGCCGCGGAGGGACAGTCGTTCTTGAGCTACTGGCCCGTTCCCCGTGCTGCCTGGTCGGGTCGCGGCGGGCTCGACCGGATCGAGCGCTGGCATCTCGTCGGGAGGCGTCATCTCCACGTGACGGCGCCGGTCGTGCGGCGGCGGATCCCGGGTGGGCTCACGCCGTGGGGGGGACCGCCGTACTGGTGTCTGTCGAGGTCCGTCGTCGACTACGTATGGGACTGGCTCCGGGATCATCCCGACGTCGTCCGCTTCTTCGAACATGTGTGGATCCCCGACGAGCTCTTCTTCCAGACGATCGTCCTCAACTCGCCGTTGCGGGACACCGTCGTCAACGACGATCTCCGTCACATCGACTGGACGCGTCTGCCCGCCCCGTCGGTGTTCCGTCGCGATGATCTCGACGAGCTGGTCGGCTCCGGGAAGCTGTTCGCGCGAAAGTTCGACTCGACGGTCGACGCCGAGGTCCTCGACCTCCTCGACAGGCACATCGACAGCGAGGGATGAGATCCCGGATCGCATACGTCGTGCTCATGCACGCCAAGCCCCACCAGGCCGCACGGCTCGTACGACGCCTGTCGACGGATCGGTCGACGTTCCTCGTGCATGTCGATCGACGGGCCCCGACGTCGGTCGAGGACGAGATGCGGCGGGCGACGACAGGCGTCGACGGTGTGTCCTTCCTGAAACGCCGCCGCTGTTTCTGGGGCGGCTTCGGGATGGTTCGCGCCACCCTCGGCGGGATCGACCAGCTCATCCGCACCGGCGTCGACTTCGACCATGTCGTGCTCGTGAGCGGTCAGGACTACCCGCTGCGTCCGGCGCACGAGATCGAGCGGTATCTCGGGGCCGCTGCCGCGAGCTCATTCATGTCCGTTGGAACGCTGCCCGAGGTGTGGTCCGAGGAGGCGCACTGGAGGACCGAGCAATGGCATCTCGTGTCGTACACGGCGCTGCACGTCCCTGTACCGTGGCGCCGGCGATTGCCGGGGGGCCTCGTCCCGTACGGTGGCGAGGCATGGGTCGTGCTCTCGCGGGCGGCGGCCGTGCACATCGCGGGCTTCGCCCGTGAGAACCCTCGGTTCGTCAGATTCTTCGAGCATGTCCTGCACCCGGATGAGATCTTCTTTCAGACGATTCTGATGAACTCCGATCTTCGACACACGGTGGTCAACGACCATTTGCGCTATGTCGATTGGACGGCCTCGCCCGGACATCCGGCCGTGCTGACGGCCGCCGACTTCGGGGCTCTGATCCGCTCCGGGAAGCTCCTGGCACGGAAGTTCGACGTCGACGTCGACCTCACGATCCTCGACGATCTTGACGATCACATCGATCGTGAATCGGTTGGCACTACCAGCTGACGGCACGGACGTGCAGCCGGCCGCCTCGGAGGACGCAGCCGAGGCGCGGCGCTGGGTCGACAACGAGCCGAGCGGGAAGTGGTTTCCCGGAATCCCGGTCGCCGAGCTCTGGGCCGAGCGCGAGCTGGCGCTGATCCTTGCGCTCAAAGATCTGAAGCTCCGCTACAAGCAGACGTTTTTCGGGGTCGCGTGGGTGCTGCTACAGCCGCTCGTGGCGGTCCTCATCTTCAGCCTCGTCTTCGGGCGGGCCGCGGGACTGCCGACCGACGGCATCCCTTACCCTGTCTTCGCGTACACGGGGCTGGCGCTCTGGTTCTACTTCACGGCCGCCGTCTCGTCGGCCGCCCAGTGCCTCCTCGACAACAAGGAGCTCGTCGCGAAGGTCTACTTTCCGCGACTGCTGGCGCCGATCGCCTCGATGCTGCCTGGGCTCGTCGACCTTGCCGTCTCGCTTCCCGTCATCGCGGTGTTCCTCGCGATCTGGACGGTGGCGCCCGGGCTCGCGCTCCTGACCCTGCCGCTGTGGGTGCTCGCAACCGTCGTCACGGCGCTCGGCGCCGGTCTGCTGCTCGCCGGGCTGAACGTTCGCTATCGGGACGTCCGGTTCGTGCTCGGATTCCTGATCCAGGCGTGGCTGTTCGCGACGCCCGTCGTGTACTCGATCAGCCTGATCAAGGGCTCGTGGCGGTACCTGTACGCGTTGAACCCGATGGCCTCCATCGTCGCGGGATTTCGCTGGTCGATCGCCGGCGGGCCGCCGCCCGGGCTCGAGGTGCTCGTCTCGGGCGGGGTCGTCGTCGTGCTACTTGCCGTCGGCTTCCTGTACTTCACGCACGTTGAGCGCTCGTTCGCGGACGTGATCTGATGGCGGCGGGCACCGCGATCCAGGTCCAGGGCGTGAGCAAGCGCTACCGGCTCGGCCAGGGGCCGTACCTGACACTCCGCGAGTCGCTCTCCCGTCTCGTCCACAAGGGCTCCGTCTCGAAGGAGGAGGTCTGGGCGCTCCGGGATCTCAGCTTCGACGTGGACGAGGGCGAGGTCCTCGGCGTGATCGGCCTCAACGGCGCCGGCAAAAGCACGTTGCTGAAGATTCTGTCCCGGATCACCGAGCCGACCGCCGGTCGGTCGCGCACGCGTGGTCGCGTGGGGGCGCTGCTCGAGGTCGGCACGGGCTTCCACCCGGAGCTGACCGGGCGCGAGAACATCTTCCTCAACGGCGTCATCCTCGGCCTGCGCAGGAGCGAGGTCACGCGCCGACTCGACGAGATCGTCGCGTTCGCGGGCGTCGAGCAGTTTCTGGACACACCGATCAAGCGCTACTCGTCCGGGATGTACTTGCGCCTCGCCTTCGCCGTCGCAGCCCACGTCGATCCCGACATCGTGATCGTCGACGAGGTGCTGGCGGTCGGCGACGTGCAATTCCGGCAACGCTGCCTCGGCCGGATGTCGGAGTTCGCGCGTGAGGGCCGTACGGTCGTGTTGGTCAGTCACGACCTCGGCTCCATCAATCAGATCTGCGAGCGCGCGCTGTGGCTCGAGGGCGGACGCCTGCGCCTTGACGGGCCGAGTGCGGCCGTGGTCGACGCATATGTCCGCGACGCGGTGCCCCGCGGCGCGGTCAGCACGTTCGACCCTGAGCCGAACAAGCCGATCCAGCTGCTGTCTGCGGCGGTGAGCGCGGCCGATTCGGACGCAAACGACGTGCTCCGCCGTGACCGGCCGTTCGCGGTGGAGCTCCGATTCGTCGTGCGAGAACGGATTCCCGGGCTCAGCGTCGCGTTCATCCTCGAGACAAGCCAGGGGGTGCGCGTGCTCGACGAGGACTGGGGACCGGACATGGGTGGGGAGCTACTGCCCGCAGCGCTGCCGCAGGCATACAGCGCCCGCCTGGTCGTCCCGCCGGTCCTCGCGCCCGGCGACTACGTCCTCGTCGGCTGGGTGGGGACGCAGGCGGGTGCGATCGTGCAGCGTGAGGTTCTGGCGTTCAGCCTGCTTCCAGGCCCGGTCGACACATCCGAGGCGGTGCAGCGAAACCGCGTCGTCCAGCCCGGGGTGCGCTGGGAGGTCGAGGAGATCGAGGCGCTCGACGTGACCGAACCGGCGGCGGACTCGCATGCCTGAGGTCTCCGTGGTCATCGCCACGCGGAATCGCTGGCACACGCTGCGCGACTCGGCTCTCCGCTCGGCGTTGTCACAGCGGGACGTCGAGCTTGAGGTCATTGTGGTCGACGACGGCTCGACCGACGAGACGCCGACCCGGCTTCGGGAGCTCGACGACTCTCGGGTGCGCGTGATTTCTCTCGAAGTTTCGAGGGGGGTTGCCGCCGCCCGCAACACGGGCGTCGCCGCCGCCCGAGGCGACTGGATCGCGTTCCTCGACGACGACGACCTCTGGTCACCGGTCAAGCTCCGGACGCAACTCGACTGCGCAGACGCGACGGGCGCGTCCCTCGTCTACGCCCGCGTCGCCGAGATCGACGACGACGGCAGGCTGCTGCAGCTGAGCGGGGTCGAGGCGACGACGCGCGACGTCATCCTGCGCTGGAACACGATTCCTGCCGGAGCATCCAACGTCATCGCCCGCGCCGAGCATGTCCGTGGAGTCGGCGGGTTCGACGAACGACTCACATACGTCGCAGACTGGGATCTCTGGATCGGCCTGACGGGGCTCGGCGGCATCGCCCTCGTTCCCGACATCCTGGTCGCCTATGTGCGCCATGGCAGCGGGATGGTGTTCGCCGGCCGAAGGGCGGTCGACGAGATGCGGTATTTCGTCGACAAGCGCCGTGGCGACGGCCTGCGGGTGGATCCGGCGGTGTTCCTGTGGTGGATCGCGGCGGACAACCGTCTCAACGGCCGCCGGCGTGACGCAGCCGCGACGTACTTCCGCACTGCGCTCGCGTACCGCAAGCCCCGTCGCCTCGTCCGGGCGGTTGCCGCGCTGGTCGCCCCACGCCGCCGGTCGTCCCTGAAGGAACGTGCGGCGGCCGCACCGAGCCTCGCCACCCTGACGAGCGAGGCGCCGTGGCTGCGATCGGTGCTCGAGGCGCGCACGTGACCGCGGACGTGCTCGACGTCACCGTCGTGATACCGACGCTGGGACGGCCGGTGCAGTTGCGCTCCTGCCTCGATTCACTCTCGGCCTGCCGGCCGCGCGCCGCCGAGATCCTCGTGGTCGACCAGAGCGGCGCGGAGGCCGTCCGGGAGCTCGTGGAGTCGTTCACAGTGATCGGGGCGACTCTCGTTCCCTGTCGGGGCCGCGGGGTGGCACTCGGCCGCAACGTCGGCCTGCGGGTCGCCGCGCACGAGGTCGTCCTGATCACGGACGACGACTGCACGGTGGCACCGGAGTGGGTGGCGACCGCGTCGGCACTGATCGCCGAGAATCCCGAGGGGATCGTCACCGGGCGCGTGCTGCCGCTCGGCGACCCCGAGGCGGTGCCGTCCTGGAAGGACGACGAGCGGAGGCACGACTTCACGGGCGAGGTGCACGGCGGCGCGCTCTTCCCGAACAACATGGTGCTCCCGCGAACGCGCGTCCTCGAGGCCGGAGGCTTCGACGAGGCGTTCGGGCCCGCCGAGGCCGCGGAGGACAACGAGTTCTGCTACCGCTGGCTACGGGCGGGGAGGTCGCTCCGGTACGAGCCGTCGCTCGTCGTGTGGCATCACGACTGGCGAACGCCGGAGCAGCTCCGGCGGCTCTACGTGGCCTACGCCCGTGGACAGGGTTTCTTCTACGCCAAGCACCTCTGCCGGGGCGACGTCGTCATGGCGCGCTGGCTGCTGCGCGACCTCTACTGGGCGCTGCGCGGATTCGCTTCCGCCGCGGTGCGGCGGCGGCCCGGGTGGACCGACCCGCGCCGGGGGATCCTCCGAGGCCTTCCCGGAGGCTTCGTGCATGGGCTGCACGTCTACCGGGGGTCGCGCTGACGGCGCCCGAGGTCACCGTTGTCATTCCGACTAAGGACCGCTGGGATCTGCTCTCGCGCTGTGCGTTGCCGTCGGTACGGGCGCAGGCCGGCGTCGACCTCGAGGTCGTCGTCGTCGACGACGGGTCGTCGGACGGCACGGCCGAACGGCTGGCGGCGCTGGACAACGACCGGCTGCGGGTCCTGCGCAACGAGCGGCCGCGGGGCCAGCCGGCTGCGCGCAACGCCGGGGCCGAAGTGGCCGGCGGCCGCTGGCTCGCGTTTCTCGACGACGACGACCTCTGGTCGCCGGACAAGCTTCGACTTCAGCTCGACCGCGCGTCCGCAACGGGCGCGTTGTGGGCGTACGGCCGGGCCGTCGTGGTCGATTCGTCGTTGCGGGTGATCGAGGACGATCCCTTCCCCGCTCCGCAGGAGCTCGCATCGCTGCTATTGCACGGCAACTGGATCCCAGGGGGCGGATCGAACGTCGTCGTGCGCGCGGACGCGTTCTCACGCGTCGGCGGCTTCGACGAGTCGCTGCGCCTCGTCGAGGACTGGGACCTGTGGCTCCGGCTTCTCGGCGTCGGCGCCCCGGCTTCCTGCGACGAGGTCGTGATGGCTCGCATGGAGCACGGCTCGAACTCGAT
>JAICUZ010000103.1 GCA_025935595.1 Burkholderiales bacterium | reverse complement strand
GCACCTCAAGGTCGGCATCGCGCACGCCGCCGCGCCCGAGCGGATGGAGGCGCTGCGGAAGCTGGTGCGCGACGTGAGGCCGCAGGCGGAGATCGAGATGGCGACCACGCTCGGTGCCGTCGTCGGGACGCACGCCGGTCCTGGCACGGTGGGGTTCTTCTGGTTCGACGATCCCCTCTAGTGCCCACACCCGTCTCCGAACGCAAGGCGCCGGCCGACCGCGCCGCGCCCTCCGACGCCCCCTTCGACGCGATCCTCGTCGTGTCGTTCGGTGGGCCGGAGGGCCCGGACGACGTGATGCCGTTCCTCGAGAACGTGACGCGCGGACGCGGGGTGCCGCGGGAGAGGCTGATCGACGTCGCGCACCATTACGAGCTCTTCGGCGGAGTCAGCCCGATCAACGCGCAGAACCGCGCATTGATCGCCGCGCTCGCGCCGGAGCTCCGTGCCCACGGCATCGAGCTGCCGATCTACTTCGGCAACCGGAACTGGCATCCGCTCATCGCCGACGCGATGGCCGAGATGCGCGACGACGGTGTGCGGAATGCGCTCGCGTTCCTCACGTCGGCGTACAGCTCGTACTCCGGCTGCCGGCAGTACCGCGAGAACCTCTTCGACGCACAGCAGGCGGTCGGACCTGACGCGCCCGCCGTGTCGCGCTTGCGCATGCTCTACAACCACCCGGGTTTCGTCCAGGCGAATGTCGATCATGTGCGCGAGGCGCTCGCGCAGGTTCCTGCCGGCTCGCACGTCGCGTTCACCGCGCATTCGATCCCGGCCGCGATGGCGCGCAACTGCGCGTACGAGGCGCAGCTGCGCGAGACGGCGAGGCTCGTCGCCGAGACGGTCGGCGTCGAGCACTGGCGGGTCGTGTACCAGTCGCGCAGTGGGCCGCCGCAGGTGCCGTGGCTCGAGCCCGACGTGTGCGACCACATCGAGCAGCTGCGCGCCCCCGGGGTCGTCGTGTCGCCGATCGGCTTCGTCTCCGACCACCTCGAGGTCCGCTACGACCTCGACGTCGAGGCGCGCGATACGGCCGCGCGCGCCGGACTGCCCTTCGCACGCGCCGCGAGCGCCGGCACGCATCCTGCGTTCGTCGCCGCGATCCGCGAGGCGATCGCCGAGCGGCTCGCGCCGGGCTCGCCGAAGCGGGCGCTCGGCCGCTTCGGCCCGAGCTGGGACACGTGTGCGCCGGACTGCTGCCGCCCCGGCAACGGCCGGCCCTCGCCCTGGGACGCCTGATGCAGGTCACCTGGGCGGAGGTGATCGCCCGGCGGCTCGAGCGCTCATCACTCGTGCCGCGCACCGGCAGCCTCGTCGATGTCGTGTCGGGGATGGGGGGTGTGCAGGCGCAGCTTCAGTCGTCTGCCGAGCTGCAGCTCGCGGCGCGCGTTGACCGGATCGTGCAGGCGGACGTTCGCGCGGCGCTGTGGGACCGACGTGAGCTCGTGAAGGCGTGGACGCTGCGCGGGACGCTCCATCTTCATCCGGCGGCGGAGCTGCCGCTCTGGCACGCGGCGCGACGCGCGGTCGCCGTCGACGCTCAGGCTCTCCCCGCGTGGCGCGACCCGAACGGCATCGACCATCCACCCCTCGACGCGACGCAGGTCGCCACGGTGCGTGCAGCCGTGCGTGACGTGCTCGACGGCCGCTGCCTCCTTCGGGAGGAGATCGTCGAAGAAGTCGTCGCCCGCGTCGGACCCGAGCCGCGTGCACGGCTGAGCTCAGGGTTCGCGTTCTTCCTCGGCGACCTCTGCCAGGCGCCGCCGCGCGGTGCGAAGGTCACCTTTGCGCGGCCGGACCAGTGGATCGACGGCTGGCACGAGCCGGATCCGCCGCACGCGCTCCGCGAGGCGGCTCGTCGCTTCCTCCACGCCTACGGCCCGGCACGACCGAAGGACTTCCTGGAGTGGTTCGGCGGCGGCCGCGCGCCTTTCGACGAGATCGAGGTCGACGAGGTCGACGTCGAGGGGCGCAGGGCGTTTGTCCTCGCTGGTGACACGGAGTTCCCGCAGCCGAGCGAGAGCGTGCGGCTGCTGCCTGAGTACGACGCGTACGTGATGGGCTTTCGGGAACGAGACCAGTTGATCCCGCCCGCCGTGCGCGCCCAGGTCGCAGCGCATGGACGCGGCCGCTACGAGGGACCCGCGGGCGTCCGCTTCCTGCTCATCGACGGTCTCACTGCCGGCACCTGGAAACGCGCGAAGCGCGGCAAGCTCTTCGAGATCGACGTCACGCCGATCCGGCGGCTCGGCAAGCGTGAGCGCGACGAGCTCCAGACCGAGGCGGTGCGCATCGGCGCGTTCCTCGGCCTGGAGCCCGTGCTGACGATCGATTAGCTAGCTGCTGCTCTCGCGGGCCGGCTCAGGCAGCCGCTTGGGCTTCAGGAACAACACCGTTTCCGCCCAGCTCGGCATCCACCAGTTCGCATTGCCGAGCAGGCGCATCAACGCCGGCACGAGCAGCGCACGGATCACGGTCGCGTCGAAGATGATCCCGGCCGCGAGCCCGATCGCGAACTCCTTGATCTCGAAGCCCGGGCTGGAAGAGAGCACGAGGAACGCGAACATCAGGATGAGCGCCGCGCTCGTCACGAGCTTCCCGGTGCGGGCCAGCCCGAGCTCGATCGCCTTCTCCGTCGACCCCGTCTCGTCGTACGCCTCACGCATCCGGGTGAGCATGAAGACCTCGTAGTCCATCGAGAGGCCGAACAGGAACGCGAAGATCATCAGTGGGATCCACGCCGTGATCGCCTGCGTCGCTTCGATGTTCCAGAGGCCCGACCCGTGACCCTGCTGGAAGATGAACACGATGATCCCGAACGCCGCCGCGAGCGAGATCAGGTTGAGGATCGCCGCCTTGATCGGCAGCACGATCGACCTGAACGCACGCGCGAGCAGGATCAGCGTGAGGATCACGACGAACGCGAGCACGTACGGGAAGTTCCCGTAGACCGCGTGGATGAAGTCGCGGTCGACTGCCGGCGTGCCGCCGAGTGTCGCGTTCGTGCCGTTGAGCACGCGATTCGCCCTGTCGACGACGTCCTGGATGTTCGACGCGGCTCCGTCGATCGCCGGGAAGGCCTCGACGATCGAGTCGCCACCCTTCCGCCAGTCGGCGCCGTTCGGCGCGCTCGCACCGGTGATGCCGTCGACCTTCGACACACGCTGGGCGATCGCGTCCGCGTCGCCGCCGTTCTGGACGAGGATCTGGAACGGCTTCATCACGCCGGGCGAGATGCCGGAGTCCGCGAGCATCTGCCGCCCGGCGATCGCGGTTCCCGTGCCGGGGAAGTTCTTCAGCTCAGACTCGTTCGGGTTCAGCTGCGTGCCGATGCCCGCGAGGATCGCCACGATCACGAGCCCAGTCGCGGCCACGACCACCGGGCGCCGGTTCACGAAACGGGCCCAGCGGCCCCACGCCCCGTCCTCGGGGTGCCCACTGTCGACGAAGCGCTTCGGCAGCAGCCGCACGCTGTTGATCCGTGTTCCGAGCACCGCCAACATCGCGGGCAGCAGCGTGATCGCTGCGATCACGGAGACCGTTGGGATGAGCATGCCGCCGATCCCCATCGAGCGGATGAACGGCAACGGCAGGATGATCAGCGAGAGCAGGCCGACGGCGACCGTCGAGCCCGAGACGATCACAGAGCGTCCCGCGTGCGTCATGGTCTGGACGAGCGCCGTCTCGACGTCCTCGCCCTCGCGTAGCTCGTCGCGGAAACGGAAGATCATCAGCAGCGCGTAGTCGATCGCGACGCCGAGCCCGACGAGCGCGATCAGGAACTGCACGATGATCGAGACGTCGGTGATGTAGGTGAGGATCCAGACGAGCGTGAACGTGTTCAGGATCGCCGCCACCGCGACCACGATCGGCATCAGCACCGCTGGCAGCGTGCCGAACACGAAGAAGAGGATGATCAGCGCGCCGACGCCGCCGACTACCGCCTCGAGCAGGACACCCGGGCCGCCGGTGTCGCCGTGCGTCGAGGCTTCCTCGAGCGCGTCGTGACCGGTGACGTTCACGGTGATGCCGGCGGGGAGGCCGCGGGCCGCTGCGTCGCGCATCTTCGTGGCACCGCTCGTCGAGTCGAACGTCGACTGCCCGGCCGGATAGACCTCCAGGAATGTCGTGTGCTTGTCCTTCGAGACGTACATCGGGTTACCCGTCGAGAAGTACGAGCTCGACCGCGAACCGGGGGATGCAGCCGCGGCGCGGTTCATCGCCTGCTTGATCGCGTCGCTGGACGTCGCGTCGCCGTTCGTGTGGAACACGACGACGTTCGGCGGGCGGATACCTGTGTGGAAGGTCTGGAACGTCCGCTGGTCGGACTCGTACGCAGACTTGCCGGGGATGGAGAAGCTCTGGAACCAGCGCTTCGACACCTGGCCGGCTGCGAAGCCGCCGAAGAGCGTCAGGACGATCCAGGCGCCGATCACGTACCAGCGCTTGCGGGCGATCAGATGTGCGAGGCGGGCGAGCATCCAACTCCTTCCGGCTGTTCCTACAGTGGCTAAAAAATTACCGTAGCAGTAACGAAGGCTACAATTCGGGTATGGGCCTGCGGGAGACGAAGAAGCTCGCGACGCGACAGCAGATTGCGGACGTGGCGATGCGCCTCTTCG
Organism: Burkholderiales bacterium; assembly: GCA_025935595.1. Classification (GTDB taxonomy): domain Bacteria; phylum Actinomycetota; class Thermoleophilia; order Gaiellales; family Gaiellaceae; genus PALSA-600. The sequence continues at coordinate 4,018 of JAICUZ010000103.1, read as the reverse complement.
TCCAGCGTGGCTTCGACCGAGTCACCGTAGCGGAGGTCGCCGCGGAGGCCGGGGTGTCGGAGAAGACCGTCTTCAATTACTTCCCGACGAAGGAAGATCTCTTCTTCGACGAGATTCCCGAGCGGTCGCGGAAGCTCGCCGAGGCGATCGGGTCGCGCGCGGAAGGCGAGACGATCCTCGGCACGCTCCGGCGCCTGCAGGTGGGGGAGTGCGCACGACTCTCGAGCCCGGGGTTCGCCGCCTTCGCCCGGACGCTCGAAGACTCGCAAGCGCTGCGGGCCAAGGAGCTCGAGGTGATGGCGACGTTCGCCCAGGCGCTCACGGGCACGCTGGAAGCGGAGGGCATCGATCCGCGTGACGCGAGAATCGCCGCCTCGCTCTTGATCACCGTGCATCGCCAGTTCTTCCGCGCCGCGCGCATGCAGGCGCTGGACGGCAAGCACGGTCCGGCGGCCGCGCGGCGGTTGCGCAACGATCTCGAGCGTGCGTACACGCTGCTCGAAGGCGGGCTCGGTGGTCTCGGCGGTCATACCTCTTCGACCGCGAAGGCCGCCGGAACTCATCGGTAGAGGGTCCGTCCGGTCCGGGTCCTATGCTCGGTCCCGGTGGCAACGATGACCCGAATGCATCCGGGTTTCACAGGCGTGGTCCAGCACGAGTGGCCGAGGCCACGCGGCTGGACGCCGCCGCAGCTGCTCGACGCGCGCGACGTCTCCTCGCTCGCGGGAGTCGGCCCGACACTTGCGAAGCGACTCCGCGCTTTCGGCATCTCGACCGTGCGCGACCTGCTCGATCACGCACCGCGGCGGTACGAGTCCGCCGCCGAGCAGGTCTCGATCGCGAAGCTCGGCCTCATCGAGGGCGAAGTCGCGATCGAAGGTCGAATAGTGAGCGCGCGTGCGCGGCCGCTGCGCGGCCGGCGCACGCTCGTGAACGCAACCGTCCGCGACTCGAGCGGCGGGCAGATCACGGCGCAGTTCTTCAACCAGCCGTGGCTCGTCGAGAAGCTGACGCCGGGCACGCAGATCCGGCTGCGCGGAAAGCTCTCGCGTTACGGCTTCGAGGTGAAGAGCTACGACGTCGGCGAGGCGAAGCGCACCGCCGACTTCGCGCCGGTGTACCCGGCGAGTGAGCAGATCCCGTCCGCGCGCCTCCGCGAGCTCGTTCGCCGCGCGCTTTCGGACAGCGGGCGTTTCCTGCCCGACTCTCTGCCCGCGGAGCTCGAGCTGCCGTTGTACGCGGACGCCCTGGCCGCGCTGCATTTCCCTTCGGGCGAGGCCGAGGCCGAGGTCGGTCGGCGCCGGCTTGCGCTCGACGAGCTCGTGGCGCTGCAGCTCGTCGTCGCGCGGTTGCGGACGACACACGCGGTCGCTCCGTCGCTCGCGCAGCCGGGCGAGCTGATCGAGCGCTACCGCGGAGTGCTGCCCTTCGCGTTCACCGAGCACCAGGAGCGCGCGATCACCGAGATCGACCTCGACCTCGCGCAGACGACGCCGATGCAGCGGCTGCTGCAAGGAGATGTCGGATCCGGGAAGACGGTCGTCGCGCTGTATGCGCTGCTGCGCGCAGTCGAGAACCAGCGCCAGGGAGCGCTGATGGCGCCGACCGAGACGCTCGCCGAGCAGCACTTCCTCACGCTCGAGCCGTTCTGCGCGCAGCTCGGCGTGCGCTGTGTGCTGCTCACCGGCTCCGTCGGCGCGAAGAAGATCCGCGAGGAGATCGCGAACGGCGTCGCGCAGATCGCGGTCGGCACGCACGCGCTGATCCAGCGCGACGTCGAGTTCGCCGATCTTGCAGTGGCGGTCGTCGACGAGCAGCACCGTTTCGGCGTCGAGCAACGAACCGCGCTCGCGGAGAATCGTGAGGCGCACGTGCTGCACATGACGGCGACGCCGATCCCGCGCACGCTGGCGCTCACGATCTACGGCGACCTGGCGGTGAGTGAGATCGCGAAGCCGCCGGCGAATCGCAAGCCGGTCGTCACCGCGCGTGTCGGGGCCGAGCGGTCGTCGGAGGCGTACAAGCGGCTTCGTGTGCATCTGGACGCCGGGCGGCAGGCGTATGTCGTCTGTCCGCTGATCGAGCAGTCGGAGAGGCGGCTCGCGCGCGCGGCGGAGGCCGAGGCGGAGCGGTTGCGGCGCGCCGAGCTGCAGGGCTACCGTGTCGGGTTGCTGCACGGGAAGCTGAAGACGGCCGAGCGGCGCGAGGTGATGCGGCAGTTCAAGGAGCACGAGCTCGATGTGCTCGTCGCGACGACCGTGATCGAGGTCGGCGTCGACGTCCCGAACGCAACGATCATGATCGTGCAGGAAGCCGACCGGTTCGGCCTCGCGCAGCTCCATCAGCTGAGGGGCCGCGTCGGACGCGGGGGTGAGCAGAGCTATTGCCTGCTCATCTCGCGAGCGGTTGAGGAGCTGACGGAGACCGCCGGCGCGCGCCTCGACGCTCTCGTTCGCACAACCGACGGGTTCGAGCTCGCAGAAGCCGATCTCGAGCTGCGCCGCGAGGGGCAGCTCCTCGGCACGCGCCAGTCGGGCTGGAGCGACCTGCGGTTCACGAAGCTCCGGCGCGACCGCGACCTGATCGAGCAGGCACGCGCGCTCGCGGTGGAGCTCGGGGACGAGGACGGGCCCTGGCAAGACGCAGCGGACCGGCTGGCCGCGCACGGCGACGCGGCCGCCTGACGAAGCCGGACCCCGGCGTCCCCCGAGACATCCCTGAGGCGTGACTGATCCGTCACGGTGCCTGGCACCGGACGTGTCCCGTCCGCCTCCGGCCGTTTGCCGGACAAATCTCACTCGCGTCACGAAGTCGTCGCGAAGACGTCACGGTGCCTGGCACCGGACGTGGCACCGAACGGTTCGGCGTACCCTATCTCGCCGTGGGCGGCTTCGGTCACATCGACCTTCGCGTCGCCGATGCTGCTGCCGCGCTGCCGGACCCGTCGGGCAACCGCCTCGAGATCTACCACCGGCCGGCGTGAGGATCATCGCAGGGACGCATCGCGGCCACCGGATCGCGGCGCCGAAAGGGAAGGACACGCGGCCGACGTCCGACCGTGTCCGCGAGAGCGCGTTCAACCTGATCGGCCCGGTCGACGGCGCGGACGTGCTCGACCTCTTCGCCGGCTCGGGCGCGATGGGGCTCGAGGCGCTCTCGCGGGGCGCAGCACACGCCACGTTCGTCGAGCACGACCGCGACGCGTGCCGCGTGATCGACGCAAACCTCACCAAGCTCGGCCTGAAGGCGACGGTGCTGCAGCTCGACGTCTCACGCGCGCTCCGGCAGGAACGCCGCACGTATGACCTCGTGCTCGCCGACCCGCCGTACGACTACGATCCGTCGCGGCTCATGCCCCACCTTGCGAACCTGCTGACGGATGACGGGCTGCTCGTGTGGGAGAGCTCGAGCCGTGAGCCGGCCCCGGAGGTCCCGGGTCTCCGAGAGCGAACAACCCGCACGTACGGCTCCGCTCGGCTTACCCTGTTCGAACGATGCTGACCGCGATCTACCCCGGCACCTACGACCCCGTGACCAACGGGCATGTCGACGTGATCACGCGCGCAGCGCGGATCTTCGACCGGGTTATCGTCGGCGTCGTCGACAACCCGCACCACAAGAAGCCGATGTTCGCCGTCCCGGAGCGGGTCGAGTTCCTGCAGAAGGCGCTCGACGGCCTCGCCGAGAACGTCGAGGTCGATGTCTTCAAGGAGCTCGTGGTCGATTTCGCCCGTCGCTGGGACGCGAAGGCGATCGTCAAGGGCCTACGCGTCGTCTCGGACTTCGAGTGGGAGTTCCAGATGAACCAGCTGAACCGGACGCTCGCGCCGGACATCGAGACGGTCTACGTGATGGCGAGCCCGCAGGTGAGTTTCGTGTCCTCGAGCGGGGTGAAGGAGATCGCATCCTTCGGCGGAAATGTCGAGGAACTCGTGCCCACGGCGGTCGCCGCGCGCCTGAAGGAGATGTTCCCTAACGGCCGGGGGGGCGCCCCCGTCAGCGACCAGGAGTTGACTGG
>JAICUZ010000199.1 GCA_025935595.1 Burkholderiales bacterium | reverse complement strand
GAGCGCGAGGTACTGGGGCTGATGGCGGAGGGTCGCTCGAAACGCGGCGATCGCGTCAGCGCTCTACCTCAGCGTCGGCGCGGTCGAGAAGCACATCGCGAGCATCTTCACGAAGCTCCGGTTGCGGCAGACGACGGAGGACCATCGTCGGGTGTTGGCCGTGCTGGCGTTCCTGCGACCCGAACCCGGTGTCTGACACCGAGCGGTGTCAGACACCCCTGCGGGCCGTCAACCGCGCCACGGCGTACGAGACCGTCACCGAAATCAGCAGGACGACCACCGTGAGGAGGACGTCCCCGTCGATGTGCTCTCGATGATCGAAGAAGTTCCGGTCGACCAGCTCGTTGATCACGATGACGGCAACCGCGAGAACGACCCAGGCGCGCCAGTGCGAGACGAAATGCCGCCGCATGTCCCGAGCATCGACATCTGGCCGCGGTACTTCAAGAGACGTGCGGTTCGTGAATGCCGCGTCAGATCTCCAGACGTAGGCTGGAGTCGGTGTCGCCCCCGATCCGCTACGCGAAGTCGGACGATGTGGACATCGCCTACCAGGTGGTGGGCGACGGGCCGACCGATCTGGTGTTCGTCGCGGGCGCGCTGACGAACCTGGAAGTCCTCTGGGAGGACCCCGACTACCGGCGCTTTTGCGAACGGCTCGGGACGTTTACGCGCCTTCTGCTGTTCGACAAGCGCGGGAGGGGACTCTCGGACCGTGTCCGCATCGGCACGCTCGAACAACGAATGGACGATGTCCGGGCGGTGATGGACGCGGCAGGATCCGAGTCGGCGGCACTGATGGGCGTGTCCGAGGGCGGCCCGCTGTCGATGCTCTTCGCGGCGGCGCATCCGGAGCGGACACGCGCGCTGATCCTCTGCGGGGCGGAGGTGAAGGAGGAGACGACGGACGACTGGCCCTGGGGCGAGGCGACGCGGGCGGAGTTCGAGCAGGCGATGGACATCGAGCGCGTGATCGAGCGCTGGGGGAAAGGGCTCTCAACCGACTACCTCTTCCCGCGCCGGCGGGGTGACGAAGCGTTTCGCAACTGGTTCGGCCGCCTCCAGATGCAGTCAGCGACGCCCAACGACGCGGTCGCGTTCATGCGCATGGCCTTCGAGATCGACGTCCGCCATGTCGCGCCGAGCGTCAAAGTGCCGACCCTGGTCCTGCACCGGACCGAGGATCCGGTCTGCCATGTCGAGAACGCGCGTTGGCTCGCCCGCGCGATCGAGGGCTCGCGCTATCTGGAGCTGCCCGGGAACGACCACGTCCCCTGGGCCGACCAGGACGAGATCCTGGCCGAGACGCAGGGGTTCCTGACCGGAGTTCGCGAGCCGGCCGAGCCCGACCGCGTGCTTGCGACCGTGCTGTTCACGGACATCGTCGGTTCGACGGAGCACGCGCAAGCGCTCGGCGACCGCAGCTGGCGTGACCTGCTCGAGCGACATCACGCGGTCGTTCGGAACGAGCTCACTCGTTTCCGCGGTCGCGAGATCGACACGGCAGGCGACGGCTTCTTCGCCGCGTTCGACGGTCCCGCTCGCGCGATCCGCTGCGCGCTTGCGATCCGCGGCGCGGCGAGCGAGTTGGGGCTCGAGCTGCGTGCCGGGCTCCATACCGGCGAGTGCGAGCTCCTCGGGGACAAGATCGCAGGGATCGCCGTCCACACCGGCGCGCGTGTCGCCGCTCGGGCCGGGCCGAACGAGGTGCTCGTCTCCGGCACCGTCCGCGATCTCGTTTCCGGCTCGGGGATCGCCTTCGAGGATCGCGGTGAGCACGAGCTGAAGGGCATCGGCCCGCGGCGGGTCTTCGCGGTGCTGTAGCGACGCCCGCTACTCGTCGGGCGGTGTGACGTACGTCAGGCTCGCCCGAGCCCAGCGAACCGACTCCCACTTGAGATCGTCGTGCGTGAGGCGACGGCGCGCGTGTGTCGAGACGACGTCGCTGAAGACGTCGTCTTTACAGAAGTCCGCGCCGAAGCAGCGGCGTTGGATGAGCACCGTGGTGCTGTCGGGCGACCAGCCAATGATCGTGTCCTCCGTATGGATGTAGAGCGGCGAGCTGATCACCTTCAACCGCGAGGTCCTGACGATGCCGACCACGGTTCTGGATGTGTAGTTCCCGGCGAGCGTCAGCGCGATGCGGCTGCCGTCCGGCGACCAGAGCGAGGGTGCCGTCAGTGCGCCGGGGAAGCGCGCGACCACGTTGCTCGGCACGCCGGTGCTCCGGACGCACACCAGCTGCGCTCGGCATTGATCGGCCACTAGCTTCCTGTTCGGCGAAGTCGCGGGGCCGACGTACGGCTGCGCGAGCGACCTGCCGAGGACGCGCAGCACCCGGCCATTCGCGTCGCCCACGACCAACGTGCCGATTCCGTCGGTGCCGACGTTCCGAACGTACGCGAGGGTCCGGTTGTCGAACCAGCGAGCGGTCCCCGCAGGCTTTGGGAACGTCCGCAGGTCCCCTCCGTCGCTGTCCACGATCGACAGCTTCAGGCAGACCAACTCGCCCGTCTCACACGCCGTGCTCGCAAGCGCCAGTTGCGATCCGTCGGGCGAGAACCGACCGTCGTACACGCCGGCGACCGGAAGGACGACGCGGCCAGACCCGTCGAGATTCTCGAGCACGACCTGGTCGCGCGTCGCGACGGCGAGGCGGCCGCCAACGGTGCGGTCGACGACGATCGCTGAGCCCTGCGGAACACTGTCCAGGTCCGCCGGCAGCACGTGCGCAGGAACCGAAGGGGCCCCGGCCGTTCTCGCCGACCAGAGCACGTAGCGATCCGACGCCGATCCCGCGACTGGTGTCAGCGCCAGACCAGAGATCGCGACGACCAGGAGCCTCAAGCGCATTTGCGAGAGCGTAATCCGAACCTTTCAGCGAAAGTGTCGAGCTTCGTAAGGCTTCCGAGCGGGTGGGCTCGAGTGGTCGGCCGGTGCGGAGGGTGGTAGAAACGCCAGGTGGCCCTCGACGGCGCGCTTCCGAGCGGCACGGTCACCTTCCTGTTCACCGACATCGAGGGGTCGACCGATCTGCTCAAGCGACTCGGTCGTGACCGCTACGAGATCGTCCTGTCGGAGCACTCGCGGATCCTGCGCGAGGCGGTGGCAGACCACGACGGTCGAGTAGTCGACACCCAAGGCGATTCGCTCTTCTGCGTCTTCCGGTCCGCGCACGACGCTGTGTCGGCGACGATCGAATCGCAACATGCCCTCGCCGGGCACGCGTGGCCGGACGACGTCCGTGTTCGGGTTCGGATGGGGCTCCACAGCGGCGAGCCGAAGGCGAGCGACGCCGGCTACATCGGGATCGGCGTGCATCGCGCAGCACGGGTCGGCGCCGCGGCGCACGGCGGGCAGGTCCTCGTGTCGGAGACGGCGCGTGCGCTCGTCGCGGACGACCTGCCGCCCGGAGTCTCGCTTCGCGACCTCGGCCTCCATCGACTGAAGGATCTCGACGAGCCTGCGCGGCTGTACCAGGTTGTCGTCCCCGGCCTCGAGGATCGCTTCCCGCCGCTGCGAACGTTGCGCCGCGGCCGAACGCGTCGCGCCCATCTCGTACTGGTCGCGGCTGGGTTGGTCGTACTCGGCGGTGCGGCCGCCGCCGTGCTGCTCTCGACAAGATCCGCATCCGCCAAGCCGGTGAGGCTGGTCGCGAACTCGATCGCAGTTGTCGACCCGAAGTCGGGGAAGCCGGTGGACGACGTGCCGCTCGGTTTCAGTCCTACCGCTGTCGACGCCGGCGGGGATGACGTCTGGGTACTCAACACACCCGCGCGGACAGCGACCGCGATCGATCCAGACACGCTCGAGATCGTGCAGACGGTCGGTGTCCACGGCAACCCTGACAGCCAGTACGCGGTCGGCGGCACGGACTGGGTCGCGTTCGCGGGCGGCGTCGACGAGATCGACAGCAGCGGCGCACACGAGATCGCGCTCTGGGGGCCGGGCGCGACGACCCATCCGAGCGTCAGCGGAACGCAGTGCTTCGCGTACGTCACAGGGGACGGTCGAAGCGTCTGGGTGTCGGAGGGCCGAGATGTCGCGGTCATCGACGCGGCCGGCGGAAACGTTCTCCGCAGGCTGCGACTTCCGGTCGCACCGGGATTCCCGCCGAACCTCACCTGCTACGGCCTCCGCTACGGCGACGGTGCGCTGGTCGCGATTCGAAATCCGGACTTTTCGATCGGGACGGTCGACCTGAGCTCCGGCTCGTACACGCCGATCGCCACCAACCCATTGCTCAACACCCAGCAGGCCTTCACGTCCGCAAACTGGGCGGCGGGATTCGGCTCGTATTGGGTCGGGGATACCACGCCGAACAGCAAGACCGGGCTGACACAGAACAACCTGACGCGTTTCGACCCGACAAGCGGCAAGGTCACCAATCGAATCGTCGTCGCTTCGGGGTTCTTCAGTCTTGCCGTCGACCCGAGCAGTGGCGTTTGGGGGATCGGCCATATCCCCGGCGCGACCTTTGCCCAAAGCATCGAGTCCGCCGTCGCGGTCCGTGTTGACGCGAGCAGCGGTCAGATCACAGAGACGATCAGGCTCCATCACCTGCCGTGCTGTCCTCAAGGGTCGGTTGGCAACGGCGTCGCCGTCGGTCACGGCCGCCTCTGGATCGCGCTCGACTCGCCCTAGTCCTAGCGCGTCTCGACGAAGCGGTAGCCGAACCGCCCCTTGATGCAGAGATTGCCGCTCGTGACGTCGTGGTCGTCCGGCGACGTGACGTTCACGATCTCGCCTTCCTGCACGTGCAGTTCCAGGTTGCAGCCGACACCGCAGAACGCACACACCGTCGTGACGACTTCCTGCTGAGACTCGTCCCACGTGCCGTCCTGTCGCATGTCGTACTCGCGCTTCGACATCAGTGCCCCCGTCGGGCACACGGCGATGCAGTTGCCGCAGTACACGCACGCCGACTCGGGCAGCGTCACGTCGAGCTCCGTCGAGATGTGCGCGTCGAACCCGCGCCCCGCGACCGCGATCGCGAACGTGTTCTGGTGGTCGACGCCGCACGCCTCGACGCAGCGGTAGCAGAGGATGCACTTCGAGTAGTCGCGGACGTAGAGGTCGTTGTCG
>JAICUZ010000020.1 GCA_025935595.1 Burkholderiales bacterium | reverse complement strand
TTCGGACGCGCGTACGTGTAGACGCGCAGCATGTCGTGCGCCGGGATGTGCTCGGTGATGCAGATCACCGTTCCGATCCCCGCGTCGACCGCCTCGTAGATCGCGTCCGGCGCGAAGCGCGCCGGCACGAACGCGAGCGACGTGTTCGCGCCCGCCTCGCGCACCGCGTCGACGACCGTGTCGAAGACCGGCACGCCCTCCACGTCCTGACCACCCTTGCCCGGCGTGACGCCGGCGACGAGGTTCGTGCCGTAGGCGCGGTTGCGCAGGCCGTGGAAGCGGCCCTCGGAGCCCGTGAGCCCCTGGACGACGAGACGCGTGTCGTTGTCGACGATGATCGCCATCAGCGTTGTGACTTCCGTGCCTTGACGATGAGCTTGACGTCGTGCCAGGTGCGGCCGCCGTCCGAGGAGAGCGGCGCGAGCAGTTCACGGACGCGCTCGGCCGTCTCGCCGGTGCAGTCGGTGCGCGCCAGCCATTCGTCGGTCTCGTGCGTCTTCTCGAAATACTCGACACGCTCGATCTCGAGGCCGGCGTCGACCAGCATGTCGCGCCACTCTTCTTCGGAGTAGCTGCGCACGTGCGACGGATCACGGAGCTTCTCCGCTTCCTCGTGCTCCTCCGATATGTACAGCGTGTCCTCGATCACGATCTCGCCGTTGGTGACGCGCACCATCTCGCCGATCGCTTCGCCGATCTCGGTGAAGTGATGCGGGGCGATTCGCGTGACGACACAGTCGAACGAGCCGTCCGCGAACGGAATGTGCTCCGCCGGAGCGAGCACGTCGGCGTGCATGCCGGGCGACGGGTCGAGCGAGACGACCTCCGCCCCGCTCTCGCGCAGACGCCGCGTCACGTGACCGCCGCCGGAGGCGACGTCGAGGATCTTCTTGCCGGCCCGCGGGTTGCACATCTCGACGACGAGATCGAGGTCGGGATCGGATGCGTGCGTCGGCGAAGAGCGGTAGGCGTCGGCGCGAGAGCTCCACACGTCGGTCATGCGGCGAGCTCCACTGCGCGGCGCGCCGCGTCGAGCATGGTCGGCTCGACGTGGAGGTTCGGAGGCGCCGCGTCCCGCAGGATCTGGCGTCCCTCCTCCGAGTTGGTGCCGTCGAGCCGGACGACGATCGGCGTCTCGATCTGCATCAGCTCGAGCGCCTCGAGAATCCCGCGCGCGACCTCGTCGCAGCGCGTGATGCCGCCGAAGATGTTGAAGAAGATGGAGCGCACCTGCTCGTCGCGCGTGATCACCTCGAGCGCGTCGACGACGCCCTGCGCGTTGCCGCCTCCGCCGAGGTCGCAGAAGTTCGCCGGCTTGCCTCCTGCCGTGACGACGACGTCGACCGTCGACATCGAGAGCCCCGCGCCGTTGCCGAGAATCCCGACCGAGCCGTCGAGCTTCACGTACGTGACGCCCTTTTCGCGCGCCAGGGCCTCGAGCGGGTCGGCCGCGCTCGTGTCGCGCAGCTCGGCGATCGCCGCGTGCCGGAAGAGCGCACTGTCGTCGACGGTGAACTTCGAGTCGAGCGCCTTCACCTCCCCGTCGGGCGTGACGATCAGCGGGTTGATCTCGGTGAGCATCGCGTCGCTCTCGACGAAGCAGCGGTACAGCTTCTCGACGATCGCCGCGATCTGCTTCTGCTCGCTCGGGTCTTCGACGCCGGCGCCGTAGACGAGGCGGCGTGCGACCCACGGCTGGAAGCCCTGGAGCGGATCGACGTGCAGGCGGACAAGCGCATCGGGGTCGTTCGCGGCGACCTCTTCGATCTCGATTCCGCCCTGCGTCGTGAACATGAAGAGCGGCTTCTTCGCTCCGCGGTCGAACGTGATGGAGAGGTAGTACTCCTTCGCGATATCGGACGCCTTCTCGATCCACAGCGTCTCGACGACGTGGCCGCGGATGTCGAGGCCGATGATGTCCTTCGCCTTCTGCTCCGCGTCCGCGGGATCCTCGGCGAGCTTGACGCCCCCCGCCTTGCCGCGACCGCCGGTCAGCACCTGGGCTTTGACGACGACCTGGCCGCCGAGCTCCTGCGCCGCCGCGCGCGCCTCCTCGGGAGTCCGCGCCACGCGTCCCTCCGACACCGGGATCCCGAACTGCGCGAAGAGCTGCTTGCCCTGATACTCGAAGAGGTCCATCGGCCGCGCGGCAGATTACCGACGTGACCCTAGGCGTCGTCGCTGGAAGGAACGAAGCCCATCGCCAAACGAGGGTGTCAGGAGCGTGTCGAACGGTTCACATCGTTCGGAGCCAAGAGCCGAAACCGTCGCCAAACGAGGGTTGAGAAACCGTCACGAGCCATCCACAGCGATGGGCTCGATCGTGACTATTGGATCGCCTACCGAGATCGGCTGCAGTGATGCGACCGCGAGGTCGGTGATTGTGCCGGCGACTACGGCGGTGACTTCGTTCTCCATCTTCATCGCCTCGATCACGCAGATCACCTGACCCGCCTCGACCGTGTCGCCGGCGGCGACCTTCACGTCGAGCACCGTCCCCTGCATCGGGCTGACGATCACGCCCGAGCCCGCTCCCGCGCCGCGCGCGGCGCGCTCGCGGCGCCGGCGGCCCAGCTCCCGATAGCCGGGCTCGGGTAGATGAACCTTCACCTCGACGCGACGTCCGTCGACCTCCGCCCACGTGACCCGTTCGACCGTCGGGCCCGAACCATTCGCGGCGCCCGATGCGACCGGCTCGCCGCCCAGCTCATCCGCCCGCGCTGCGAGCTCGAGCGACTCGACGACACCGTGACATGTCTCACCGGCCCGGAAGCACGGATGCGTGAGCAGCGCCTTGTGGAAGCCGATCAGCGTCTTAACACCGCCGATCCGGTACTCGCCGAGCGCGCGCAGCATCTTCCCGATCGCGTCGTCGCGGTCGGCGCCGTGCACGATCAACTTCGCGACCATCGGGTCGTACAAGGGTGAGACGACGGACCCCTCCGCCACCCCCGAGTCGACGCGAACGCTCGGCCCCGACGGCTCGCGGTACACGGTGATCGTCCCGGGCGACGGCAGGAACCCGGCCGACGGATCCTCGGCGTTGATCCGGCACTCGATCGCGTGCCCGCGCAGCCGAACGTCGTCCTGCGTGAGCTCGAGCGGCTCGCCGAGCGCAATCCGGATCTGAGCCCGCACGAGGTCGATCCCGGCGACGAGCTCGGTGACGGTGTGCTCGACCTGGATGCGCGTGTTCATCTCCATGAAGTAGTACGAGCCGTCCGGCGCGAGCAGCCCCTCGATCGTCCCGGCGGAGCGATACCCCGCGGCACGCGCGGCGTCGACGGCAATCCCACCGATCCGGTCGCGCAGCTCGGCCGAGACCGCCGGCGACGGCGTCTCCTCGACGAGCTTCTGGTGACGCCGCTGGATCGTGCAGTCGCGCTCGCCGAGATGGATCACGTTGCCGAACGAGTCGGCGAGGACCTGCACCTCGACGTGCCGTGGATCCTCCAGGTAGCGCTCGACGTACACCGACGCATCGGCGAAGTACGCGCGCCCTTCCCTCTCCGCCGAAGCGAACGCCTGTGCCGCCTCGTCGGCCGAGTACACCGTCTTCATCCCTTTGCCGCCTCCGCCCGCGGCCGCCTTGATCAACAGCGGGTACCCGAGCTCCTCGCCGAGCGCGACCACCTCCTCGGCCGATGCGACCGGCTCGGTCGTGCCCGGGATGATCGGCACGCCTGCTGCCTGCATCGCCTGCCGCGCACGCGTCTTCGACCCCATCAGCTCGATCGCCGCCGGCGGCGGTCCGATCCAGACGAGGCCCGCGTCCTCCACGGCCCGCGCAAAACCGGCGTTCTCGGCCAGGAACCCATAGCCCGGATGAACAGCCCCGGCCCCGGTCGCCGCAGCGGCCGCAAGCAGCTTCTCGACGACGAGATAGCTCTCGGCCGAAGTCGCGCCGCCCAGGGCGTACGCCTCGTCGGCGTAGCTCGGATGGAGCGCTGAACGGTCGACGTCCGAGTAGACCGCGACCGACCCGATCCCCAGATCGCGGAGGGAGCGAAAGATCCGGACGGCGATCTCGCTCCTGTTCGCGACGAGGACCTTGTCGAACATCGCCGTATTCTCCCGGATATGAGCTTGGCCGATCAGCTGACGATCGGACGCGCCGTCTCGGTGCCGGTCGTCGTCACGCTGTTCGCGGTCTCGTTCACGCACCACAACTACTGGGCGACGGCGGTGTTCATCGTCGCGATGACGACCGACTGGTTCGACGGCAGGATTGCGCGGCGCAGCGGCCGATCGTCGTCGCTCGGCTCGTTGCTCGACCCGGTCGCCGACAAGCTGCTCGTGCTCTCGACAACGATCGTGCTGATCGACCAGGGGGTGTTCCCGGCGTGGATGGTCGCCGCGATTGTCGCGCGCGAGCTGCTGATCTCGGGCCTCCGCCAGGCGGCGATCGAACGCGGCGTCGTGATCGCCGCCCGCGACCTCGGCAAGCTGAAGACGTGGTCGCAGGCAATCGCAGCGGCGGTCGGCGGGTTCGCCGCCGCAGGCGCGTGGGGCGACCGCGTCGCGTGGTGGGCGCTGCTCGTCGCGCTCGTGCTGACGTGGGTCTCCGGGCTCGACTACGCACGGGCGGCGCCGAGCCTGTTGCGCGGGCGCGGCGCGACCGTGTGAGACGAAGGCCGGCCCGGTGGGACCTCGTGGTCACCGAGCGCCTCCTCGATCCCGGCCTGCCACCAGGGATCCGGGCGCGGATCGTCCCGAGCGAGCGCGTCCGCGAGCGCCTGGTCGACTTCCTCCGGTTGAGGCGGATCCGTCTCGGGGGTCACACGAAAAGGGTACTGCGGCGTCACTCGATCGAGTGATTCGCGCCGGCACGGACGCGTCCTTACCCCGTTCGGGTGATGCCCACCCCGAAGCGGGCGACAAACAATGCGCTCCGTTTGCGGCACCCATCACGGAGGACTTCTCAGATGCTCCAGTGGAACACGAAGGTGACGGCGATTCTGGCAACGGCGGCACTGCTCGCCCTCTCGGCTGATCTCGCCAATTTCACCTGGCGCGCGCTCAACTTCACCTGGTAACGTCGCCGCGGGGATGAGAGGCCGCGCGCACCCTCCCGCGAGGCTGCTCGCGGTCGTCGCGCCGGTCTCCCTCGTCGGCCTGACCGCGTACGCCGTCGCAACCGTCGTGTTTGCCCGCGATCCGGGCTCCCTGACGACGATCGCCGGCGTCGGGGCGTTTCTCGTCGCCTCGACCCTCGCCGAGCGCTTCCCGGTCCCGGTCGAGGGCGCGGACGCGAACGGCGTCTCCCTCGGCTTCGTCTTCGCCGTCGCCGCGCTCGTGCTCTTCGGGTGGGCGCCGGCGACGTTCGTCTACGCGTCCGCGCCGACGCTCGTCGCGCTCAGCCGGCGAAACCCGTTCATCCGCACGATCTTCAACGCCGGCGTGTTTGGGTTGACGGGCGCCCTGGCAGGTTGGGTACTGACGCGGTTCCACGAAGACACATCGGCCGTGGGCGTCCTGTGGCGCGTCGCGATGACCGCGGTGATCCTGTTCACCGTGAACCTCGTGCTGGTCAGCGCGGCGATCGCAGCGTCCGGCTCGGAGACCCGGTACCTGAAGCTCGTTGTCTCGAACGCGCGCTGGCTTGCGCTGCCGTTCACGCTGATGGCGTCCACCGCGCTCATGCTCGTCGTGCTGTGGCAGCGGACGCCGTACCTGATCGCGGCGCTCGTCGGCCCGCTCGCTGCGATCTCGCTGTACCAGCGCTCGACGCATCGCGCACTGAAGGCGATGCAGCTTGCCCTCACCGATCCACTGACAGGGCTCGGCAACCACCGCAACTTCCAGGAACGCCTGCAGCGTGAGCTGGGTCGCGCCGAGGAGGCGGACGGGCTCGTGTCCGTCTGTCTCCTCGACGTCGACGACTTCAAGCGGGTCAACGACCAGCACGGCCACCCGACCGGCGACCGTGTCCTCGCGCAGGTGTCGACCCGCCTGCGCCAGGGTGGCGAGGCGTTCCGGCTGGGCGGCGACGAGTTCGCGCTCCTCCTCCCCGGCCTCGACGAGGCCGCCGCGCTCGCGGTGGCGCGGTCGGTCGTCAAGCGCATCGGCGAATGGGGCACGGGCCCGTACGGCGCCATCACCGTCAGCGCCGGCGTCGCGACGTTCCCCCAGCACGGACGCGAGCGCGACGCGCTCATCCGGCTCGCCGACGGCGCGCTCTACTGGGCGAAGGAGCACGGGAAGAACCAGGTGCGGCTCGCGGGCAACGTCGACCCCGACGAGCTCGAGGTCGTGACCGAGATCGGTGACCGGCTCGCCCGCTTCCGCGCGGCTGCCGCATTGGCCCGCGCCGTCGACACGCGCGACGTCTACACCGGTAGCCATTCGGAGCGCGTCGCCGCGATCGCCGGCGCGATCGCCGAGCAGCTCGAGCTGCCTGCGGTCGATATCGAGCTGACGCGACTCGCCGGCAGCCTGCACGACCTCGGCAAGCTCGCGATCCCCGAGGAGATCCTCCAGAAGCCGGGCGAGCTGACGAGCGCGGAATGGCTCGTCGTGCAGCGGCATCCTCAGATCGCGCACCGCATGCTCGAGAGCCTCGGCGTCGAGCCGGTGGCGGAATGGGTCCTGCATCACCACGAGCGCTGGGACGGCTCCGGGTATCCGGACGGGCTGGCCGGCGAGGACATCCCCCTCGGCTCGCGCATCGTCTACGTCGCCGAGGTCTACGACGCGATGACGTTCGGGCGCCTGTACCGCTCGCCGCGCACGCGCGAAGCGGCGCTCGAGGAGATCGACAAGAACTCCGGCGTGCAGTTCGACCCCCAGGTCGTGCGCGCGTTCTTCAGCGCGGTCGGCGCAGCAGCTTAGAGCGGGATGTTGCCGTGCTTGCGTGGCGGGCGACGCTCGCGCTTCGTGATCGCGGTCCTCAGCGCGTCGATCAGCACCGGCCGCGTGCGCCGCGGCTCGATCACCTCGTCGACGTAGCCGCGCTCTGCCGCCGCGTACGGGTTCGCGAACGCCTCGCGGTAGTCGGCGATCAGCTCGGCGCGGCGCGCGTCCGGATCGTCCGCGTCGGCGAGCTCCTGCCGGAAGATGATGTTGACCGCGCCGTCCGGCCCCATGACCGCGACCTCGGCGGTCGGCCACGCGAAGTTGAAGTCGGCGCGGACGTGCTTGGAGCTCATGACGTCGTACGCCCCGCCGTACGCCTTGCGCGTGATCACGGTCAGCTTCGGCACCGTCGCCTCGCAGTACGCATAGAGGAGCTTCGCGCCGTGCCGGATGATGCCGCCCCACTCCTGCGCGGTTCCGGGCAGGAAGCCCGGGACGTCGACGAAGGTGACGAGCGGGATGTTGAACGCGTCGCAGGTGCGCACGAAGCGCGCTGCCTTCTCCGACGAGCTGATGTCGAGGACGCCGGCGAGCGAGCGCGGCTGGTTGCCGACGACGCCGACGCTGTAGCCGCCGAGCCGTGCGAAGCCGCACACGATGTTGTCTGCGAACAGCGGCTGGATCTCGAGGAAGTCACCGTCGTCGACGACGGCCGAGATCACGGACTTGATGTCGTACGGCTTCGTCGGTTCGTCGGGCACGAGCGTGTCGAGCTCGGGTGACTCGCGGTCGGCCGGATCCGACGGTTCGTCGTACGGCGTCGGCTCCGTGTTGTTCTGGGGCAGGAAGCTGAGGAGATAGCGGGCGTCTTCGAGCGCCGCCTCTTCGTCCGGCGCGACGAGGTGCGCAACGCCCGACTTCGACGCATGCGTCAGCGCGCCGCCGAGCTCCTCGAACGTGACCTCTTCGCCGGTGACCGTCTTCACGACGTCGGGGCCGGTGATGAACATGTACGACGTCCCCTCGACCATGAGGACGAAGTCGGTCATCGCGGGCGAGTAGACGGCGCCGCCGGCGCACGGCCCCATCACGAGGGAGATCTGCGGGATCACGCCCGACGACTGCACGTTCCGCCAGAAGATCTCGGCGTAACCGGCGAGCGAGACGACGCCTTCCTGGATGCGCGCGCCACCTGAGTCGTTGATGCCGACGACGGGGCAGCCGTACTTCGCCGCCAGGTCCATCACCTTGCAGATCTTCTCGGCGAACACCTCGCTCAGCGAGCCGCCGAACACCGTGAAGTCCTGGCTGAAGACGAAGACGCGGCGGCCGAAGATCGTCCCGTAGCCCGTGACGACGGCGTCTCCGTAGGGCCGCCGATCGAGCATCCCGAAGTTCGACTCGCGATGGCGGACGTAGCGGTCGAGCTCTACGAATGAGCCTGGGTCGCAGAGCTTCTCGGCTCGTTCGCGGGCGAGCAGCTTGCCGGCTTCGCGGTGCTTCGCCACCGACTTCTCCGAGCCGGCATGGCGCGCCTCGCGCCGCAAGTCCTGCAGCCACTCGAGCTTCTCGGCGGTCGTCTCGTGCGCGCGCTTCTCGGACTCCGCCATCGGGCGGAGCGTACATAGGCTCTTACCGTGATCGACCTCCAACGGGTCAGGGCCGATACGCCCGGCGTCGCTTTCGTGGCGCACCTGAACAACGCCGGATCGTCCCTCCCGCCCCGCCAGGTGCACGACGCCGTCGTCGACCACCTGCAGCGGGAGGCGGAGATCGGCGGCTACGAGGCGGCCCGCGAGCGGCGCGACCGCTGGGAACACACCTACGACGCCCTCGCGCGCCTCCTGAACGCGGGCCGCGACGAGATCGCGGTGATCGAGAACGCGACCCGCGCGTGGGACATGGCGTTCTACGCGTTCCCTTTCGCGCCCGGCGACCGCATCCTCACGGGCCGCGCGGAGTACGCGTCGAACTGGATCGCGCTCAAGCAGGTCACCGACCGGACCGGCGCGCGGATCGACGTCGTGCCGGACGACGAGCACGGGCAGATCGACGTCGCCGCGCTCGCGTCGATGCTCGACGACGACGTGAAGCTCGTGTCGCTCGTGCACGTGCCGACGCAGAGCGGGCTCGTGAACCCGGCGGCCGAGGTGGGTCGTGTCACGCGCGAGGCCGGCGTACCGCTGCTACTCGACGCCTGCCAGTCGGCCGGTCAGCTCCCGTTGGATGTCGACGAGCTCGGCTGTGACATCCTCTCCGGGACCGGACGGAAGTTCCTGCGCGGGCCACGCGGAACGGGCTTCCTCTATGTCCGCCGCGGCCTGATCGAGAAGCTCGAGCCACCCCTTCTCGATATGCGGGCGGCCGACTGGCAACCGGACGGGACGTACACGATCCGCTCTGACGCACGTCGCTTCGAGAACTGGGAGACGTACTACGCGGGCAAGATCGGCCTCGGCGTCGCCGTCGACTACGCGCTCGAGATCGGGATCGACTCGATCCGCGCCCGGATCGTCGAGCTCGCCGAGAAGCTCCGGGCTGCGTTGCGGGAGATCGACGGCGTGACCCTGCTCGATCGCGGCGCCGTTCTCGCGGCGACGGTCACCTTCACGGTCGACGGAGTCTCGCCGGACGAGGTGCAGCAGCGGCTCGAGCAGCGCGGGGTGAACGTCTCGACGATGGACGCGTCCTCCGCGCAGCTCGACTACGGCCCGCGGGGGATCGCCGAGGCGGTTCGCTCGTCGGTCCACTATTACAACGACGACAGCGACCTCGACCGGCTCGTCGAGGGAGTGAAGGAGATCACGTGGACAAGGAGCCCGGCATGAGCGTCGACCGCAGAGCCGCGTGGCCCTACGGGCCGGACGGCGAACCCGGCGAGTTCGTCTACCAGCGCTACGCGCACCCGACGGGTGCTGCCGCCGAGGCCGCGCTGGGCGAGCTCGAGGGCGGGGATGCGCTGCTCTACTCGTCCGGCACGGCCGCAGTCACCGCCTGCGTGTTCGCGCTGTGCCGCCCGGGTTCGACGATCGCGCTGGCCCAAGGCGCGTACTTCGGGACCGGGGTGACCTTCGCGCAGTTCGCGCCGTGGGGCCTGAACGTCGTCGAGTTCGATCAGACCGGGCCGCCGCCCACCGAAGCAGACGTCGTGTGGCTCGAGTCGCCGTCGAACCCCCTGCTGACGCTGCCGAACTGGGAGGCGGCTCGCGGTCATCCCGGCGTGGTCGTCTGCGATGCGACCGCGTCGACGCCGGTGTTCCTGCGGGCGCTCGACGAGGGCGCGACCATCGTCCTCCACTCCGCGACGAAGTACCTGACGGGCCACCACGACGCGCTGATCGGCGCGACGATCACGCGGGAGGGCGAGCTGCGGGAGCGGCTCTACAACGCGCGGATGCGGCTCGGGCTCTCGGCGGCGCCGGACGCAGCGGCGATGCTGCGGCGCGGCCTGGACACACTCGAGGTGCGGGTGCGGCGGCAGACCGAGACGGCGACAGAGCTGGCCCGGCGCCTCGGCGAGCATCGAAACGTGCTGAAGGTGCGCTATCCGGGGCTGGGCGGTCTCATCTCCTTCGACGTCCCGGCCGGCTCCGAGCGGGCGGTCGAGACCTCGACGACGCTGATCGCGAACCAGACCTCGCTCGGCGGTGTCCGCTCGACGATGGAGAGCCGCCACCGCTGGGAGGGCGACCGGATCCCTGTGGGCCTACTGCGCCTGTCGGTGGGGCTCGAAGACGTGGACGCGATCTGGGCCGATCTCAGCTCGGCGCTCGGACGGGCGTAGAGCCGGAGGGGGGACTCGAACCCCCGGCCAACGGATTACAAATCCGTTGCTCTACCAACTGAGCTACTCCGGCGCGCGTCGGCCTTATTGCAGCACAGCGCGGCCGCTCTGGTGGGTGAGGATCTTCCGTTTCACCCGTTGCAGCGCGTTGTCGATCGTCTTCGTGTCGCAGCCGAGCTCGACGGCCATCTCCTCGTACGACGAGCCCTCGAGATACAGGCGGAGCGCGTCGGACTCGAGCGGCGACAGCGTCGTCGAGAGGCACCCCACCAAAGCCTGCAGCTCCTCGGTCGAGATCACGCGCACCGACGGGTCGTTGACCGCTGGCCCGGGCAGCGCGTCACCGAGCGTGCAGTCGTCGCCCTCCTGCCCGGCGGGCGTGTGGCTGAACGACACGTACGAGTTCAGCGGGGCGTGCTTGAACCGGGTGGCCGTCTTGATCGCCGTGATGATCTGCCGCGTCACGCACAACTCCGCGAACGACCGGAACGACGTCTCCTTGTCCGGCCGGAAGTCCCGCACCGCCTTGTAGAGACCGACCAGCCCCTCCTGGATCAGGTCCTCCGAGTCGCCGCCCGCGAGGAAGTACGAGCTTGCCTTCATCCGGACGAACGACGTGTAGCGGCGGATCAGCTGGTCGAGCGCGGCGCTCGAGCCGTTGCGAGCCTTGAGGACGAGCTGGAGATCCTCAAGCTCTCGTTGAGCCTTCTGCGGTGACTTGTGTGCGGTTGCGGTGCGGACGGCCACGGCGGTTACCCCCGGGTTTGCAGACGTTTTCGGGCGAGCGATTCCGTCCTTGCACCACCGAACCCTCACCCTTAGGTCGAGATGAATCTAGCAGGGTCCCGCAAAGAGCACAAGCCCTGTTTGCGATGGACCCGCTTACTCGCCTCGACGGAGCTTCTCCAGACGCGAGCGCGTCTCCTCGTCGAGCTTGCCCGCGAGGCCGCTCGGCCGCTCTTCGACGTGCGGCGCGTGCTCGAGCTCCCGCGCGAACGCGACCGAAGAGACCTTCGCGACCTCGCTGCCCGAAGCGTGCTTCAGGGTGGCGTCGCTCGTGACCAGGACGACGTGGTCGCGGCTCCGGTGCTCGGCCGCGAGGCGCTCGAGCATCGCGTCGGCGTTCGGCGCGTACCGGACCTCGAGCGGGCCGCGACTGACGAGGTCGCCGAGCCCGTCGAAGACGACGATCCCCCGCGCACCGCGGACGGCGACGTAGCTCGCGAGCGCGTCGCGCAACCGGCGCGCGTCCGCGAACCCGCCGGCGTGGAGCAGGTTGTAGCCGTCGAAGAGATAGAGGTCAGCCACGTTGGCGTCGCGCTTCGTACAGGAGCACCGCCGCGGCCACCGACACATTCAAGGACTCGACCTCACCGGACAGCGGGATCGAGACGAGAGCGTCGCACGTTCTCCGCACGAGCGGCCGTAGCCCTTTCCCTTCGGCACCAAGCACGATCGCGGCGCCGCCGGAGAGATCGGTGTCCCACATCGGTGTCGCCGACGAGTCGCCGGTCGCTCCGTACACCCACAGGTCGCCGCCTTTCACCTCTTCGAGATAGCGGGCGAGATTCGTCACGACTGCGATCGGCAGATGCTCGATCGCGCCTGCGGACGCGCGCGCGACCGCGGGGGTCACGACGGCCGAGCCGTGCGCAGGGACGACGACACCCGTCGCCCCTGCTCCCTCCGCGCTTCGGCAGACGGCCCCGAGGTTGCGCGGGTCGGTGACGCGGTCGAGCACGGCAAGGAGGGGCCGCTCGGTGGCCGCAAGCTCGTACGCGTCGGCGTAGCGATACGGCTCGACGAGGGCCAAAACGCCCTGGTGATCACGATTTTCGGCGCGTTCGGAGAGCTCGCGGTCGAGCTTCAGCCGGGGCTGGGCCTCGGCCAGCCAGGGCTCGGCCTTGACCGCCCGCTCGGTCGCCCAGAGCTCGACGACCTCCCGCGGACCGCGAAGAACCTCCCGCACGGACCGACGCCCGTAGACCAGGTCGGGCGTCACAGAGGCACGAGGCGCGAACCGGACGATTCGTCGACGACGTCGTAGCCGAGCCCTCGGATCGCGTCGCGAAGTTCGTCCGCCCGCGCCCAATCCTTCGCGCGCCGCGCCGCATCACGCTCGTCCCGGAGCCTTTCGGCCTCGATTCCCGTACCGGCCATCGTCGGCAGCTCGAGCCCGAACGTTCGCAGGCCCTTGTCGAGGAGAGCCCAATAGCCGCTGGACCGCCAGTCGTGCATCACCGCAAGAGCTTCCGGCGTGTTGAAGTCGTCCTCCAGGGCTTGCTCGAATCGTGTCCATTCGGCGGGGCCGGGCTCTGCTCTCGCTACTCGAAAGGCACCTTGGAATCCGGCCCATTGAGACGCCGCTTGCAACATCGTCTCGTCTGAGAAGTCGATCGGCTTCCGCCACGATGCGGTGAGGAAGAACACGAGGATCACCTCGCGCCCCCACGTGTCGATCGCCTCGCGAATCGTGGTCACGTTGCCTGCCGACTTGGACATCTTGTCCCCCGTGAACTGCAGCATCCCGTTGTGCGTCCAGATCGACGCGAACGGGTGACCGAGCGCGCGCGACTGCGCGACCTCGTTCTCGTGATGCGGGAACACGAGGTCGAGCCCGCCGCCGTGGATCTCGAACGCCGGCCCGTAGATCTCCTCGGCCATCACCGAGCACTCGATGTGCCAGCCCGGCCGGCCGCGTCCCCACGGCGAGTCCCACGACGTGTCCTCGGTGGCGGGCTTGTTCGTCTTCCAGAGCGCGAAGTCGCGCGGGTCCCGCTTCAGGGAGCTCGGCTCCTCGCCCTGCTCGACCTGGTCGGGCCTCTGGCGGGACAGCTGCCCGTACTCGGGATAACTGTCGACGCTGAAGTAGACGTCGCCGCCGCTCTCGTAGGCGTTGCCGCGGGTGATCAGCTCCTCGATGAACGCGACGATCTGCGGCACCGAATCCGTCGCCTTCGGCAGGTGGTCGGGCATGCCGAGCCCGAGGCCGCCCGTGTCCTCGAGGTACCACCCGGTCGCGTCGGCCGCGAGTTGCGCGCTCGCACCCGGTGCTGCGTCGTAGATCTTGTCGTTGATGTCCGTGATGTTGTGGACGAGCTGCGCGTCGTAGCCGCGCGAGCGCAGCCACGAGCGCAGCCACATGCCGACCACGAACGGACGCGCGTTGCCGATGTGTGCGCGCGCGTACACGGTCGGCCCGCAGAAGTACATCCGGATCGGTCCGGGCGGGGGCGGCAGCTCGACGAGCGACCGCGAGAGCGTGTCGTACAACCGCACGCTAGGAGGGTAGTGCGCGACGCAAGGCCTCGTCGCGCGGCAGTGCGCGCAGCACGGCCCAGAGCTCCGGCCCGCGCTCGGCTCCCGTGAGCGCTGCCCGGAGCGCGCGCAGGTTCCCGCCGACGGCCTTCAGCTCACGAATGACCGTCTTCGCCTCGTCCTTCGAGATCACGTCCGGCAGCGGCCTGCGCAGCTCCACGAACCGCTCCAGTGTCTCCGGGCTCTGTGTCGATTCAACACTCGGCGGCTCGAGCACGGACTGCGCAAGCCGCCGGGCCTCGACCAGGTCGTGGGCGCCGCGCATCAGAGCCGCTGCTTCGACCGGCACGCCCGCGCGCGACGCAAGCTGCGCGTCGTCGAGGTGCGCGAGCACGTCGACCGAGAGAGAGCGGATGCGCTCGAGGTCGAGGTGCACGTCGTGCCGCGGCAGCTCGAGCTCCTCCAGGTACGCGCGCACGGCCTCGGCCGGATAGCCGTCTTCGCGTAACGACGCGACCGTCGCGCCGTCGGCGCGCTTCGACAGCTTTTTCCCGTCGGCGCCGACGAGCAAGCCGTGATGGATGACGTGCGGCGGCTGCGAGCCGAGTGCTCGATGGAGCGCCGCGTGCAGCTCCTCGTTCGGCCGGTGGTCGGAGCCGCGAATCACGTGCGTGATCTCGAAGTCGATGTCGTCGACGACCGTCGCGAGATGGAACGTCGGCGAGTTGTCGTCGCGCCAGAGCATCACCCCCTCGAACCGCTGCGGCAGCCCCGCCTCCCGCGCCGCTGCCATGTGACGCGAAGCACGCTCGCTCTGGCGCACCGGACCGTCGTCCCACTCGATCCCGAGCCAGCGCAGGTCCTCGACGATCGCCTCCTCCCCTCCGGGCACGTTTCGGGCCGCGTCCGTGTCGTCGAGGCGTAGGAGCAGCCAGTCGCCGAACCGGCGGTTCGCAACCGCGCTCAATGCGTTGCCCACGTGCAGCGTCCCCGTCGGGCTCGGCGCGAACCGGACGCGCACCATCAGTCGATCGCCGCGGCTTCTTCGAAATGGTCGACGTACTGGGTCGAGTGCCGCCCCGGAACGAGCAGCGCAGCTGCGGCACAGACGACGAGGAAGCACGTCGAGAGCACGAACGAGTCCGTGAAGCCGGCGACCGTCGGGTAGCCGTTCCGCACGTGGTCGGCGAGAAAGGTCGCCGTGAGCTGGCCGCCGAGCGCGCCGCCGACCGTGCGCATCACCGTGTTCATCCCGCTCGCGACACCGGTCTGATGATCGTCGACCGCCTGGACGACGATGTTGCCGAGCGCGGCGAACGCAAGCCCGATCCCGATGCCGAGGAGCGCCGAGGAGAGGAGCATGTCGTACACGTGACCGTGCTGCGCAGCGAGCAGCCCGAAGGAGCCCGCCGTGATGACCGAGCCCGCGACGAGCGCGGATTTCGAGCCGAAGCGCGCGGCGATCCGTCCTGCCGCGAACCCGACGACGAACATGCCGATCGTCGAGGGCAGCAGATAGAGCGCGGAGCCCACCACCGACGCCCCGAAACCGAAGCCGGTGCTCGTCGGCAGCTGCGCGAACTGCGGGAACACCACGAACGACACATACATGCCGGCGCCGAGCAGGAACGCCGAGAGGTTCGCAGTCCAGACCGCCCGCACGCGCATGAGCGTCATGTCGATGAGCGGCTGCGAGCTCCCGACCTCCACCGCGACCCACGCGACACAGATCAGGGCGCCCGCAGCAAGGACGCCGATCGTCCGCGCCGACCCCCATCCCCACGTCGTCGTCTCGCTCACCCCGATCAAGAGCAGCGTCATGCCGCCGCTCATCAGCGCAGCGGCCGGCCAGTTGATGCGGCCGGGGAGGCGAACCGGCGACTCCGGCACGAATCGCCACGTGCACACCGCGGCGACGACGATCAGGACGAGCGGCAGCCAGAACAGCCAGTGCCAGCTCAGATGCTCGACGATCGCCGCGCCGGCGAGGATGCCGACTCCGCCGCCGATCCCGAGCAGCGCGGACATCAAGCCGATGCTGCCGGCCACACGCTCACGGGGGAACTCGTCGCGGATGATCCCGAACGCGAGCGGAAAGATGCCGCCGCCGGCGCCCTGGATCGTGCGCGCGACGATCAGCAGCGCGAGGGAGTTCGAGACGCCGGCCAGCAGTGTGCCCGCGCTGAGGACGACGAGCGTCCAGACCAACAGGTGCTCCTTGCCGTACATGTCGCCGAGCCGACCGATGATCGCCGTGCCCACCGACGCGGAGAGCAGGTAGGCGGTCAGAATCCACGCGACGCCGTTCTCCGACGTGTGCAGGTCGTGCTGGATCGTCGGCAACGCCGGGACGACGGCGGAGCTGAGCATCGAGAACGCGAGGCCGGCGACAGAGAGGACCGCGAGCGTCACGTTCGGATGGCTGCGCTCTCCCGGCTCCACCCCGGGAGGTTAATCGGGCAGACTCGTCACGTGAGGCAAACGGGCATCGTCAACTGGGCGCGCACGATCGTCGCGTTCTTCCGCGCGCGTCCGCGCGTCACGAAGGCCGTCCAGGCGGTCCTCGTCCTGACCACGATCGCACTCTGCGGCTGGGCGGTCGTCGACCAGTGGCACAAGGCGGGACCGCGGCTCGCGCATGCGAAGCCGGCCTACGTCGCCGCGGCGTTCGTGACGATCGCCGTCTACTACCTGGTCTTCATCCTCGGCTGGATCCGGATGCTCTCCGCCTGGCGGATCAACGTGCCCTACCAGGCGGCGCTGCAGGCCGAGATGGTCTCGATGCTCGCCAAGTACCTGCCGGGCGGCGTGTGGACGCCCGCGGCGCGCACTGTCGCGCTGCGCCGGTCGGCGGGCGTGACGGACACGCCGACGGTGCTCGCATCGATCCTCGTCGAAGCCGGCCTGTCGGCGATCTCCGGCGTGATCGTCTTCGTCGTCAGCCTCGCGTGGGTGAGGGATGTGGACGCGCCGCTGTGGGCCTTGATCCCGTTCGCGGTCCTGCTCGCCTCGCTGCTCCACCCGAAGGTGTTCCGGCCCTTGGCGCGAGGTGTCCTCAAGCCGTTCGGGGCAGAGAACATCGAGCCGCTGCCGTTCCCGCTCACGGTCGTGCTCCTACTCTTCTACTGCGGCACGTGGCTGATCGGCGGGCTCGCCGTCTACTTCTTCCTGCGCAGCCTCGGCAGCGACCCGGGCCTCTCGTCGATCCCGTTCCTCGGCGGCGTCTCTGCGGTCGGCGCGATCGTCGCGGTGCTCGCGGTGTTCCTGCCGGGCGGGCTGGGCGCTCGCGAGGCGTCGATGTACGGCCTTCTGCTCGCCGTGTCGTCGAGCGGGCCCGCGCTCGGCGTGACGCTGCTGAACCGCCTCGCCATCACAGTCGTCGAGGTGGCGCTCTTCGCGACGGGCGTCGTGAGCTGGCCGAGTCGAAAGGGAGGCGCCCGCGAGGGGCGCCTCCCGTCGACCGAGAGCGACTAGCCGACCGCGAGAGCGTTCAGGTACGGCGAGCCGAAGTACGAGCTGTAGATCCAGTTCTTCGTCCGCGACGAAACGAAGTACCGGTTCGTCGAGATGACGTACGGAACCACAGGCGCGTACTTGACCATCAGGTCCTGATCGAGCTTCGCGTACGCCGCCGCGCGCGCCTTGCCCGAGAGCGAAGCGGCGTGGTCGAGGCCCTTGTTGAAGGCCGCGTTGTTGAAGTACGCGTAGTTGTTGTTGTTCGCGGCCTGGAGCTTGCGGCCGTCGAACAGCACGTTCAGGTAGTCGAACGGGTCGAAGTAGTCGGCGCACCAACCACCGTTGGTGACGAAGTTGTAGGTGGTCCCGCGTGTCTGGATCACCTGGTAGTAGTTCGTCGCCGGGGTCGGCACGTCGTTGACCTTGAACCCGACCTGCTTCAGGTTGAACTCCGCAACCTGCGCCCGGTTGGTGGACGCGGTCGAGGTGGTGTGGATCACGTTCAGCGTCGGAGCCGCAGCGATCGCTGCACCGCCGACCTGCTTCGCCTTCGACACGTCCGCGCCCTTGAGCGGGTACGCGTTGTACGGCTTGTAGCCCGGGATGCCCGGAACGAGCATCTGCGAGGTGCGCTTGCCGGCGTAGGCGCCGAGCAGGCGGACCTGGGCAGGCCGGTCGATCGCGTACTCGACGGCCTTGCGGAGGTTGACGTTGTTGAACGGCGCCCGTGCGTTGTTCATCGCCATGTAGCTGACGCACGAGGTCGGGCCGACGAAGAAGCGGCCCTTGTTGACGCCGAACTGCTGGGCGAGGCT
>JAICUZ010000353.1 GCA_025935595.1 Burkholderiales bacterium | reverse complement strand
GAACGCCTCGCCGCGGATGACCATCCCATGCTCCTCGTCGAGCTCGCGGAACCGCGGGTCGACGCCGACCGCAAACGGGTGTGTGCGCAGCAGGCGCGAGCAGAAACCGTGGATCGTCGAGATCCACGCGCCGTCGAGACGGCGCGCGAGATCGGATCGGCCACGCGCGTGCAGTGCAGCGCGAATGCGAGCGCGCAACTCGCCGGCCGCCTTACGCGTGTACGTGATGACGAGCACCGACTCGACGTCGAGCCCCCCCTCGCACACCGCGCGCACGAACCGCTCGACGAGCACGGTCGTCTTCCCCGTCCCGGCACCGGCCGAGACGAACACCTCGCCGCGTGCATCGACCGCGGCGCGCTGCTCGGGATTCATGCGCGCTCCACGCGGCACATCGTCCAGAGGTCGCACCACGCCGGGCACGTCCCACCCTTCGGGTCGTGGTGCACGTCGCCCGCCCGGATGCGCTGCGCATACCCGAGCGCACGCTCCCGTGCGGTGTCGACGAGCCCCCAGAACGCCTCGTCGTCGAGGTAGTCGTTGCGTTGGAAGCCGGGGAGGTCGTCGGCGTCGGCGGCGGAGAGCAGCCCGCGCGTCACGCGCGCGCCGGCGAGTGCGCGGTACACGCCCCCGAGCGGCTCGATCCCGACGAGATCGCGCAGCACGAGCATGTACAGGGGGATCTGGAGCTTCAGCTCCTCGTCGATCTGCTTCGCCGAGTGCGCGCTCCGACCCGACTTGTAGTCCTGCACGATGCCGCGTGCAGAGAACGGGTCGACGTCGATGCGGTCGATCTTCCCGCTCAGGTACAGGCCTTCGCCCAGATGCAGGCCACGCTGGAGCTGCGGGGCCGAGCGGTCGGAGCCGAAGCCGACCTCGAACTGGCGCGGCACGAGCCGGAGCGGCGACGCAGCCTCGTCCCGGACGAAGCCTTCGAGGTCGCGCCAGAGACTCTCTTCGAGCTCCGCCGCCTGCAGCTCGGTGAGCTCGAGGCGGACGCCGCCCCGCAGCGCGTCGTCGAGGCAGCGGCGGAGGAAGCCGACGGCTTGCTCGACGTTCTCCGGCACGACGCGGTCCGACCCGAGCTCCTTCGGCAATCCCGCGTAGAACTTGTGGAGCGCGCTGTGCGCGACCGAGCCGCGGAGCATCGCGTCGGCCTCGGCGTCGATCGTGCGCGGCGAGATGACGCGCTCGAAGAGCCACGCCGACGAGCAGTCGGCGAACCGCTCGAGCTCGGTCACGCTGAACATCGACCGCGCGCCGTAGAGCGCGCGCAGCGCTTCGCTGCGCAGGCGCGTCTCACGGTGCAACGCTGCCCGCGCACGCGCGAGCCGCCGCTCCCAGCCGTTCGCGTCGGCCAGCACGACCGCCTGGCCGGCGTCGGCTGCGGCGAGCAGCGAAAGTGAGCGAAGCCGCTCGCGCTCGGACGGCGCCTCCTCGAGGGGCCACGTCAGCGCGGAAAGCGGACGCCGCGTGGTCGCGTGCGCGACGTCGTCGCGATCGAAGACGGCCGCGACCTCCTCCCAGAAGGGGCTCGGCTCGCGCGGCGGCCCCTCGTCGCTCGCCGCCTCGCGTACGAGATACAGCCGGCGGACGGCCCGTGTGCACGCCGTGTAGAAGAGATAGCGGTCGCGTGACACCTGGTCGGGACGCTCGAGCCTGCCGCCGAGCTCGCGGCGACGATCGTCGTCGAGGAACGGCGACGTGCGTGAGCGGCGCGGCAGCGTGCCTTCTTCGAGGCCGAGCACGAACACGACCTCGAAGCGCCGGGTGCGTGCGCGCATCAGGTCGAGCACAGCGACGCGCCCGGCTTCGCCCGCCGAGGAGAGCCTGACGTCGCAGCGCTCGAGCGCGGCGATCACCTCGTCTCGGGTCGCGTCGAGCCCCCCGAGCTCGCTCAGCAGCTGGAGCACGTGGCCGTACGCACGCAGGTCGAGACGGGACACCTCGCCCGCCGGCGGTGCCTCCGTTCCGTACGCCGCGCGCAGCATCGTGCGGAACTGGACGCGAATCGCTTCCACCGGATCCTCGGCCGCGCGCAACTCGGCG
>JAICUZ010000283.1 GCA_025935595.1 Burkholderiales bacterium | reverse complement strand
CGCCACAGCGATCAGGATCAGGATGACGGCGAGGCAGTTGACCGTCACGGTGCGCCGCATTGCCCGTTTCTAGCAGAGGCCGCGGCGGGTTCACGCCGACAGGGCGATTCACCAGCTCTCGCCGGGGTACGCGGACGCTGCGGGACGGCGTGGAGGGTTGGACCGATTGGGGGGTTTGGCCTCCGTCGTCCCGCCTATGAGCGATGAGCCGTCCTACGGCCTCGCGAGAACCGGCGAAACAGACAGCGCGACGCGTGCGATCCGCGAGACTGACACGGCCGGCCCGAGCCTCGCCGAGAACCTCGCCGACTTGTTCGACGGGATCGTCCGGGTCGAGAAGGAGAGGCCCTTCAACCTGTCGCCGCCGATCACCTTGCCCGCGCTGTCGTAGTAGACGGCGTAGAGCTTCGTCCCGCGAGTGACGATGCCGCGCTTGTACCGGTTCCGGACCGTCCCGTGGATACGGCCGCCGGACGGCGGTGACGCGGTTGCCGGTGGCAGCGATCCCGACGCCTTGCCCGTCCCCCCGATCGCGATCACTGCGCGCACGCCGGTCGCGCGCTGCACTGTGCTCATGGACGCCGGCTCGTTCCCGAGGTAGAACGTCGACCCGGCGGGGATGAACGGGATCGTCGTCAGGTACACGCCGACGAGGCCCGCGTCACCGAGGACGAAGACCCGCACCTTCACTCCGAACGCGTCTCTCGTCGCGGATGTGTTGCGCAGCACGACGCCGTAGCTGAAGTACTGCGCCGAGCCGCTGATCCGGCCGGACGCGCCCGTGTGGAGCACCGAGACGACGGGCTTCGTGTCGGTGCGCGCGGCAGCCGGAAGCGGCGCCGCCAGGACCGCGGCAGCGATCCCGAGCCAGACCCTGCGCATCCCTCAGGATTCGGCGACCGGCTCCGGCCCCCTGCCGGTCGCGAGGACGCTACCGGCCAGGACGAGGGCGAAGCCGACGAGCATCCCGGCGCTCAGGTGCTCGCTGAGCACCGCCACCCCGAGGACCGCAGCCACGGCGGGGTTCACGTAGGTGATCACGGTCGCCCGGACCGGCCCAACCTCGCCGATCAGCGCGAAGAAGACGAGGAACGCGAGGGCGGTGCACACGATGGCGAGGCCGAGCACCGACTCGACCACGTGCGCGGACGGCATGGACGACGGCCACCGGAACGCGGCGAACGGCGCGTACAGGACGGCGGCGATCAAGAGCGACGCTGCGACGACGCCGAGCGCCGGAACGTCGTTCAGCCGGCGCGAGAGGATGATCGGACCGATCGCATAACAGACCGCGACGCCGCCGACCTCCGCGACTGCGAGCGCATCGACCTGGCCGACGTCGAGCCCGACGAGGGCCGCGACGCCGCCGATGCCGACGAGCAGCCCAAGCCAGCGTCGACGCCCTTGTCGCTCGCGCGAACCGGTGAGCGCGACGACGACCGCACCGACCAGCGGCACCGCCGCGATCAGGAGGCCGGTCAGCGAGCTCGTCAGCTTCGTCTCCGCCCGCGCGAGCAGGATCCACGGGATCACGACCTCGATCACGGTGTAGGCGAGCAGCGGCCACCATCGTGCGACGAGCGGCCGAAGCTCGGTCCGCCAGGCGGCGAACGGCACGAGGAGCGCAGCCCCGATTGCGGTGCGGAAGAAGACGAGGGTGACGGGCGCCAGCTCGCGGACCGCCACCCGGATCATCAGGTAGGGCACACCCCAGATGACGCACATCGCGGCGAACAGCACCGCGCCGCGGCGGGTCATCCACTCTCTTCGGTCAGCAGCCTCACCACGTACAACGCCGCAACGACGGCGATCGTCACATCGTTCCCGAGGCACCACTGGCAGATGGCATCGATCGGGCCGAGCTGCGCCCAAAGCAGATAGCCGCTGAAGACGACGCCCACGGCCGCGACGAACACACCCGCGGTGGCCGCATTCACGCCGCGAACGAACGCAAGCCCGAGCAGGGTCACGTAGGCGACCAGCCCCAGCAGCGCGACCGGGACGTTGCCGAGCTCCGCGTACTTCGACTTCTGCACCTTCTCGCAACCACCGGTGGTGCACACGGGAGACGTGTGCGCGTAGTGGACGTAGGTGAGATAGGCAGCGATCGCGATCCCGACGACACAGGCGACGGCGATCGGCGTGCGGAGCCTCACTGGAGTGCCTGGTCGAGCGCGGGCGTGAAGTCCGCCGGCCCGAGGCCGCTCACCTGGAGCTGCTGCAGCGTCCCGAGCTGTTTCTGGATCGCGAAGGTGGGTGTCCTGTTTATGCCGAGGCTCTGTGCCTCGTTCACGCTCTGCCGAATGGCGGACGTGACGGCGGACGAGCGCATCGCCGCGACCACCTTCGCCGGGTTCAGCCCGATCTCCCGCGCGGCAGCACGCACGAGCGGGACGGTGATCCAGCCGCTGTTCTCGCCGCCCTGGCGCTCGTACAACGCCTCCGCCATCTGCCACAGCTTGTCTTGCTCGGCAGCCGCATAGATCGCGGCCAGCCCGACCAGGCTGTTGTCGCCGATCACGACGACACCGCGATACACGATCTTGATCCGGCCCGTGCGGACGTAGTTCTGCACGACCGTCGGCAGCGTGTCGATGTTCCACTGCCGGCAGAACGGGCACTGCGGGTCTTCGAAGACGGTGAGCGTGACCGGCGCCGACGCCTTCCCGAGCGTGTCGCCCCGCTGCGGCACTCCCTCGAACGTGGACTTCGCCTCGGTGCCGCCGCCGGGTTGCGTGACGGCCGTCGTCGTGGTCGACGGCGAGCTCGAGCCGCCGCCTGCGACGACGACGATCACGACGACCGCGACGACCGCCGCAGCGATCGCGCCGCCGAGCACGAGCAATCGGTTCCGGGTCACAGGCACAGGCACAGGATGCCGAAGGCGAGCGCCGCGCCCTCCGTGGAAACCCGCAGACGACGCACCGCGATAGGCTCCGGGCGTGGCGCTCCTCGAGTCCCGCGTCGAGCGGACAGGCGACTTCGCGCGCCGTCACGAGCGGATGCAGGCCCTCGTCGGCGAACTGCGCGGGCGCACCGCCGAGGTCGCCGCCGGCGGCGGCGAGCGCGCGGTCGCGCGGCACCGCGAGCGCGGGAAGCTGCTGGCGCGGGAGCGGATCGACCGGCTCCTCGATCCCGGCACCGCCTTCCTCGAGCTGAACGCGCTCGCCGCCTGGGAGGTCTACGACGGGCAGGCGCCGAGCGCGGGAATCGTCACCGGCGTCGGCGTCGTCGAAGGCCGCGAGTGCGTGATCGTCGCCAACGACGCGACCGTCAAGGGCGGCTCGTACTTTCCGCTGACGGTCAAGAAGCACCTGCGCGCGCAGGAGGTCGCGGAGCAGAACCATTTGCCGTGCCTGTACCTCGTCGACTCCGGCGGTGCCTTCCTGCCGCTGCAGGCGGAAATTTTCCCTGATCGCGATCACTTCGGTCGCATCTTCTACAATCAGGCTCGCATGTCGGCGGCGCGCATCCCGCAAATCGCCGTCGTCATGGGTTCGT
>JAICUZ010000216.1 GCA_025935595.1 Burkholderiales bacterium | reverse complement strand
GCGGATGTAGAGGTCGACCCCACACAACAGGATCGTCGCCATGCCTGCGGCCGACCCTAGCACCGTCACGGCGTCATACAAGCGTGGCCTCTCGCTCGCGCGGGCCGGGGCGTTCTTCGAGGCGCACGAAGCGTTCGAAGACGCGTGGCGGGCCTGCGAACAGCCGGAGCGCGACTTCTTCCAGGGGCTCGTCCACGTCGTCGTGTCGGCCTACCAGGAGACGCGCGACCGGCCCGTCGCACACGAGCGCCAGCGCCTGAAGGCACTCACCCGCCTCGCCGCATACGCGCCCGTCCACCGCGGGCTCGACGTCGAGCTGCTCCTGGCCGTGCTAGAGCGTTCCGAGGCCGATCCGCGTGAACACCTGGTCGAGCGCGACCCGCAACCACCAGTCACGGTCGAAGAAGAGGAGCAGGCCGAGCGCGACGAGCATCGCGCCTGAGACTCCGCGTACGACCAGGTAGTGATCACGCACCCAGCGGAACGCCCGCATGGCATGCGCGAACGCGATGCCCGCCGCGACGAACGCCGCCGCCAGGCCGAGCGAGTAGGCGACCAGCAGCACGACGCCGCGCAGGAGCGTCCCGCTCGAGGACGCGAGCACGAGGATCGAGGCGAGCACCGTCCCGATGCACGGCGCGGCACACACGGCGAACGCTCCCCCGAGCAATGCACGGGAGCCGCTCCCCTGCGCCCGGTGCAGCAGGCCCGGCGCGACCGCCCGCTCCGGCCACGGCAGCACGCGCAGGAACGCGAGGCCGAGGACGACGAGGACGAAGCCGGCGATCTCGATCTGCGTCCGCTTGTCGACGGTGCTCCCGACGGCGGCTGCGGCCGCGCCGAGCAGGACGAACACGGCGGTGAAGCCGACGACGAAGGGAACGCTGGCGATCAGGACGCGCTTCGAAGTCCCACGCTCGCCGAGGCGGTCGACCTCGACCGCCGAGACGGCGGACAGGTATCCCGGGACGAGCGGCAGGACGCACGGCGTCACGACCGAGAAGAGCCCGGCGAGGAACGCGATGGGGAGCTTCTCAACCATCGAACCGCTCGAGCTCCTCGTCGATCCGGCGCTCGATCTCGGGGTCGAGCGCAGGTGACCCGGGAGGCGCGGGACCCGCCGGTGTGCGTGCCCAGTGGCGCGCGCCGAGCCCGAGCACGATGACGCCGGCCATCGCACCTCCGATCGGCAGCACCCACGCGAGCAGGTCGAAGCCGTGCTTCGCCGGTGTCGAGAGGACGCCGGGCCCGAAGTTGGCGACCATCTCGTCGAGGATCTGCTTCTCGGTCCATCCCTGCGCGATCCGCTTTCGGATCTCGACCTTCATCTCTTGTGCGACTGGTGCGGTCGACTGGTCGAGGGTCTCGTGGCAGACCGGGCAGACGAGCTTCGTCTCGATCGCTGCTGCGCTCGGGCGGCCGCCGGCGAGGGCCGGCGCCGCGAGGACGAGCGCCGCGAACACGAGCGCCGCGAGCCTCACGACCGCAGAGCGCGCCGGATCTGCGTGTCGAGCTCGGCGGCCGGCACGGGACCGAGTACGCGCTTGACGATCCGGCCGCGGCGATCGACGAAGAACGTCGTCGGGGTGTAGGCGACCCCGTACCGCGTTGCGAGCTCACCGACGTCGTCGTAGCCGATCGGGTAGCTCACGCCGTGCTTGCGAGCGAAGTCCTGTGCGGCCCGGTGGCTGTCGATGGTGTCGACGCCGACGACGACCGCACCTTTCGCCGCCCAACGCTGCGCGGCGCTCTGCAGCCGAGGCATCTCCTGCTTGCACGGCCCACACTCGGACGACCAGAAGTTGATGACGACCGCCTTGCCGCGGAAGGACGCGAGCGTCAGCGGAGGCCCTCCGCCGAGCCGTGCAAGCCGGAACGCCGGCGCCGGGACGATCTTGTTGTGCAGTACCGCCTTCGCGGTCGAGTTGTCCTGGTGCGAGAGCCGCCACACGAGCACCGCGGCGAGCGCCACGACGCCGGCGACGGCCGCGACTCGCACGAACCTCATGCTGTGAGCGCCCGTTGGATCGCGGCCTTCAGATCCGCGGCCCCGATCGGGCCGACGACGTGCGGCGGAATGACGCGGCCCTGCGGATCGACGAAGAACGTCTCCGGGAAGCCGGTGACGCCCCAGCTGCTCTGCGCGTGCCCGCCGATGTCCCGAACGACGGAGTAGTTGACCTCGTACCGCCTCATGTATTTCGCCGCGGCACCGGAGAGGTCGCTCCCGTCCACGCCGACGAAGACGACGTTCGACCCCCACCTCGCCGCCGCGTCGTGGAGCGTCTTCGCCTCGAGCTTGCAGTCGACGCACCATGACGCCCAGAAGTTCAGGACGACCACCTTCCCGCGGTACGCGGCAAGGTCGAACGTGCCGGTGCGGCTGCCGAAGAACGGCATCGCGGTCGTCGGGGCCGCGACCGTGTGACCCTTGTCCACCTTCGCGGCGACTCCGCCGTGGCCCGAGTGGGTGACGTCCCAGACGAGCAGGCCGAGCAGGGCGAGGACGGCGACGGCGGCTGCGGCGCGGACGGCGCGCATCAGACGATGTAGACGGTCGTGCCCACGTCGACGTGGTCGAACAGCCACTCGGCGTCGGGAACCTGCATTCGGATGCAGCCGTGCGAGGCGCTGTAGCCGATCGACGTCGGTTCATCGGTTCCGTGGATACCGACGCCCGGCGCGTTCAGGCCCATCCACCTCGTCCCGAGCGGATTCGACGGCCCGGGCGGAACGGGCTTCAGTCCCCTCGCCCAGTCGTCCTGCACCGGCGGATACCACCAAGGGTTCTTCCACTTGACGACGATGTGCCAGCGCCCGCGCGGCGTCGGGTAGATCGCCTGCCCGGTCGCGACCGAGAACGTCCGGAAGAGCTTCGTGCCGTCGTAGAGGTACAGGCGGTTGATCTCGCGGTTGATCACGATCACGTCCGCGAACGACTTCGAGTCGACCTCGGGCGCGACCCGATGCGTGCGCACACGCACCGGGAGCCGCGTGTTCGAGCGCAGCGCCTTGAGCACGCGCGCAGTCACGAGCTTCGCGTCGAGGTTCCGGCCGACCTTCTCGTGGTGGATGACCGGCTTCGCGTTCCGAAAGGTCAGCGTCGCGTCGGACGAGGCGCGGTCGAACCGCTTCTCGACCGCGCGGACCCACGCGCGCAGTTGCGGTCCGTGCACCGAGACGACGAGAGGGACGTTCGTGCCGGGAGCGGCGATCCGCGCCTTCGCGACTGCGGTCGCCGGATACGCGGTCGCGACCTTCGTCGGATCGAGTGCAAGCGTGCGCTTGTCGATCACCACGAGCAGCGGCCGCGCAAACGCCGATTGCACCGCGGCGACGGCATCGGCCGGCGTCAGCGTGCCGACCCGGACCCCGGCGACGCGCACACCGGCCGGGACGGTGTTGGACGGCGGCGTGGCAGTGGTCGTCGGCGCCGTCGTGGTCGTGGCGACAGTCGTGGTCGTGGCCACGGTCGTCGACGTCCCCGTCGACGTGGTGACGTCGGCGATCACGGTCCCGGAGAGCGCACCGGCGACCGCGAGCCCGAGCACGAAGAGAGGCACTGCGTGCAGCGGTTTCACGGCGCGCTCAGTGTAGCCAGCGCCCGTTTTGGGTCGTCCGAGACGATGGCGTCGACGCCCCACTCGGCCAGGCGGCGGATGAGCTCCGGATCGTTCGCCGTCCACGCGAACACGGGGACGTCGCGGCGATGCGCCGCCGCGACCGCGGCGGCGGAGCACAGCGTGTGGTGCAGGGCGAGCACGCTGGCGTGCGTGCGAGCGAGCAGCAGAGGGATGCGTGCCGGCATCACCGCGCGGAGCGCAGCCGCGCCGGGGCGGGTGACCGCACCCGGCCAGCTGAAGCGCGCGACCCCGACGCGGTCGCGCGGATAGCCGATCGCGCGGGGCACGTCCGGCGCGAGCGAGCTGAGCGCACGGGCGACTCGAGGGAACGCCGTCGAGAGGAGCGCACGGTCACGCAGGCCGTAGCGGTCGAGCGCAGCGAGCACCGCGGCTTCGTCGCCCGGCTGCTTCAAGTCCACGTGGACGCCGACCGCATGCGGTGCGAGGAGCTCGAGCGCCTCGAAGAGATGGAGGCCCGATGACCCGGCGTCGTGCGCGACGACGAGCCCCTCCGTGACATCGAGCTCGACGAGATCCGCGCCGGCCGCCACGGCGGCGACGAACGCCTCACGTGAGTTGTCGGGCGCCTCGGCGCTCGCACCGCGGTGCGCGACGACCAGAGGGCGTCCGAGGTCGCGGCGGAGCTTCACGGGGTGCGTCGCAGCACGACGATCGCGCAGTCGTCGGCGAGGTCGCCCCCTGCGAACCCGCGACACGCGGCGAGCACGGCGTCCGCGATCTCCTGCGCGCGGCGCCCGGTGCTCTGGGCGAGCACGTCGTCGAGACGCTCGACCCCGAAGAGATCTCGGCCACGCCGCGACTCGATCACGCCGTCGGTGTAGAGGACGACTGCCGCTCCCGGCTGCAGGATCGCCGACACCTGCTCGTACTCCTGCGGCGACGCGATCCCGAGCGCGAGACCGCCGCACTC
>JAICUZ010000263.1 GCA_025935595.1 Burkholderiales bacterium | reverse complement strand
GGCCGCGCCGCGACTCGATCACGCCGTCGGTGTAGAGGACGACTGCCGCTCCCGGCTGCAGGATCGCCGACACCTGCTCGTACTCCTGCGGCGACGCGATCCCGAGCGCGAGACCGCCGCACTCGACGGGACGCACGGTGCCGTCTGGCTCCAGCAGCCGAGGGGGTGGGTGCCCGGCCCCTGCGCACAGGACGGCTCCGGCGGCGTCCACCGTGAGATAGGTCATCGTGATGAACTTGCCGAGCGCGATCTCGTCGACGACCACGTCGTTGGCGCGCGCCAGGAACTCTCCTGGATCCGAATGCTCGCGCGCAAGCGACCGGAACACGAACTTGGCCATCGCCATGTCCGCGGTCGCCTCGATCCCGTGCCCGGTGACGTCTCCGACAACCACCGCGAGCCGACCGTCTGTGAGCTCCAGGAAGTCGTACACGTCGCCGCCGACATCGACGCGGGCGGCGGATTCGTACACGCTTCCCACCTCGAGCCCGCTCACCGCCGGCAGCTCGCGCGGCAACAGGGAACGCTGCATCGTTTCGGTGAACTCCTTCTGCTGCTGGTAGAGCCGCGCGTTGTCGATCGCGAGCGCCGCCTGGCGGAGAAGCGGCAGTGCGGCCGCGACCGTCTCCTCGGTGATCGGCTCGACGGGGTCGAGCGACACGATCGTCAGCTCCGCCAACACCTCGGTGGCGCTGACGATCGGCAGGAGAGCCGCGCTCGAGCCCGCCTCCAGGAACGGCCGTAACAGCTCGTGCGCGCCGCCGAGGCGGACGAGCGCGTCGACGTCGAGCAGCACCGGCTCGCGCCGCCCCCTGCGCAACGGCTGCGGCCGGCCGAGCACGGTCGACACCGCCGCGTCGAGGCGTGCCGCCGCGACGTGGACCTTGTGGGCGACCAGGAGGTCGCCGCGCTCGTCGGGCACGCGGATCACCGCAGCGTCGACGCCGAGTTGTTCGGCGAGCGTCGTCGTCACCGCGTCGAGCGTGGCGTCGAGTGAAAGCGTCTGGGTGAACGAGCGGGAGATCTCGTAGAAGGCCGTCACGCGCCGCGACGCCTCGCGCTCGAGCTCGAGCACGTCGTAGAGGCGGTTGCCGAGATCCGTGGCCCGCTCGTGCAGGCGCGCGTTCTGCACGGCAACCGCGAGCTGCGCGGCGAGTGCGGTGAGCAGCGCGAGGTCGCTCTCGGACAGCTCGCGGTCCCGCGGGTACGCGACGAGCAGACCGATCGACTCCTCCTGCGCCTGGAGCGGGACGGCGACGACCGAAGGCTCCCCCACCTTGCGCAGCGCGGCGCGCAGCCGGGCGAGCGCAGCCTCGCGGCCGTCCTGGCTCGCCTGCAGGGACGAGCGGGCGCGGAGCGGCCCGCGGAATGCCTCGGAGGCACGCTGCGCGATCTCCGCGTGCCCACCGGCGACGCCGCGTCCTGCCGCCGGAAGCAGCTGCTCGTTGTCGTGGAGGTAGATCCCGATGCCGTCGACCTGCAGGAGCTCCGACGTCCGCTCGACCGCCGTCTCGAGCGTGTGGTCGAGCGACAGCCGTGAGACGGCCTCGCTCACGACTTCGAAGAGGGAGCGGATCCGTCCGAGCTCCTGCTCCACCGCGCGCGCGTGATCGCCCGACCGGAGCGCGTGCGCCGCGCGGGAGGCGAACGCCGCCAACGGCATCAGCTCGGCGTCGGTCGGCGCGGAATCCGGCGAATAGAACAGCTGCAGGACGGCGAACGCAGGACGTCCGAGCGGCGCCGTCGCAACCCTCGAAAGCGCGATGGGAAGCTCGGCGTCGACGTCGATCACGAGCGAGCGCCTCGCCCCGTCCTCGAGCGACTCGGCGACGAGCTCGACCGCCCGCGGGAGCGCAGCGGCGACGTCGCCGAAGCTCGCGAGGTGTGCGGGCGGCCCGTCGACGTCGAGGCGCCAGACGATCCCGGCCCGGGCACCGGTGGCGGCAGCAGCGACGCGAAGTGCCTGCTCGGCGGTGCGGTGCGCGTCCCAGCCGGCGGCGAGCGCTTCACCGGCCAGCTCGAGCCACACGAGCCGGCGAAAGTCCGCTGCCTCGTGTGCGCCCGGCGCGAGCGTGCGCACCGCAAGCCCGACGTGTGCCGCCGCGATGGCGGCGAGCGATGCATCGCCCTCGCCGAACCCCTCCCGGCGCACGACCTCGACCGACCCGACGAGCCGGTTGCCGGCGAAGGCCGGGACGGCGATGACCGAGGCTCCGACCCGTCGGGCAGCGCGCAGGACGGGCGCGGACGCGAGACCCTCGGCCAGACGATCCGAAGCGGCGCGCGTCCCGACCACCTCCGCCGCAAGCACTGATGTCTCCGGGGCCACCGACCGCGCGACGAGCTCGCCGTCGTCGCCGACCACCCTGATCGCGACGAGCTCGGCGCCGAGCGCCTCGGCGGCACCGCCCGCGATGGCGGCGAGCGCCGGGCGCAGGTCACTCCCCGACGCGACCTGCTTCGCTGCGTCGGCGAGCGCCTCGATCGGCGGCCGCTGGGCTCCGACGGCCATCCCGGAGACCTTAGTCCCTTACAATCCCGCGGATGGCCGAGCCGGCCCGCCAAGCCCCACCCGACCTGGACGACGCGCCGTCGCTCGATCCGCTTGCGATCGAGCGGAACTACCGCCGCGAGCGTGCGCGCCGACGCGCGCGCATCGAACGCAAGAGCAGGGCGCGGCGGTCGGATGTCCGGTTCTTCGTGACGCTGCTCGTGCTCTCGTTCGTGACCGCGTTCGTGATCCTCGCGGCGTGGCACGAGGTGCAGACGCTCTTCGGCGTCTAGCCCGGTTGGTGGTGGGGCTGCGTCTCGCGCTCGCGTTCCCAGGTCGTTCCGTTGCACATCGGGCACTGCGGCAGCGTCGACTGCACGGTCACGCCATAGCCGCACGACGAGCAATGGAACGCCCCTGTCGCCGGAGCGCCCGTCGTCACGAATTCGACGTAGTCAGGCTGCTGCCGCGCCGCCCTCTCTCCGATATTCAGCACCTCGACCCCCTCAGGTGACCGTTCGATCATCCCTCCGACCGGGATCTTGCCCATACTTACGCCCGTGGAAACGCCAGACTTCTTCGACCTCGAGAGCTCCGCGCCGGGCGACCCGGCGGGAGGCTACACCCGCCCGGCCGCGAGCGGCCTGTGGGCGGCCGGCGAACGGATCACCTGGGTGGCCGGGCTCATCCTCGCGTTGTCGTCGTTCATGGGCTGGTACGCCGGCTCGGGCGTCGGCGTCAAGCTGGCGGTGATCGGCTGGCAGAGCGGCGTCCTCGGCAAGCTCGTGTTCTTCCTCGGGCTCGCGGTGGTCGTGATCGTCGCGCTGCGCGAGACCGGGTTCGAGCTGCCGCCCTCGGTGCCCGAAAGCCTGATCGTGCTGGCACTGGGCGCACTCGCCGCGATCTTCGTGTTGATCCGCATCATCTCGATCCCCGACGCCGTCCTTCCGGCCGACGGGCGCGGGATCGGCATCTGGATCAGCCTGCTCGCGAGCCTCGCCGTGATCGCCGGCGGATTGCTGCGCGCAGCAGAAGAGCTATAGCGCGACCGACGGGGCGGATCAGACGGGGACGAGCTGCTTGGCGCGCTCGATCAGCTGTTGCGGGTCGAACGGCTTGCCGACGAAGCCGCGCGCACCCCGCTGCTCGGCGTCCGTCGCCGAGTGCTCGTCGACCTGGCCGCTGAACATGATCACCGGGATCGAGCCGTGGCGCTCCTGCATCCGCTGCAGCATCTGCCAGCCGTCGACGCCCGGCATCACGACGTCGAGGAGCACCAGGTCGGGTGCCCCGCCCTCGATCGCGTCGAGAGCCTCGTCGGCGCCCGCGGCCTCCCGAACCGTGTACCCCTCCACCTCGAGGTTGATCCGCATGTATTCGCGGAGCCGGGCGTCGTCGTCGACCACGAGAACGAGCGGACCGGCGGTCGCCCCACCCGGGCCGGACCG
>JAICUZ010000025.1 GCA_025935595.1 Burkholderiales bacterium | reverse complement strand
GGCAACCACATGGCGTTCGGCGCGGTCTACGGCTGCCCGTTCGTGCGCGAAGGGCTCGAACGACGTGAGGCGACGTATGCCGACTTCGAGAACCTCGTGCGGCTATCGCAGTCGTTCCCGCAACTCGACACGCCGGGCGGGACGATCTGCGAGCCGAACGACAAGCCGCTCGACTCGCGTCACCTCGACATGGTGTACGCGCTGCTCACGCTCTCGGACAAGCCATTCATGGGCTCGGTCACGTCGGGTCCGAACGCCGCGGACACGATCGCGATGGCGGAGATGGTGTTCGGGCGCGAGTCGCTGGAGGCGAGCCCGGCGATCATCTCGTTGATCAACGTCAACTCGCCGCTTCGCTACG
This sequence comes from Burkholderiales bacterium, assembly GCA_025935595.1. GTDB lineage: Bacteria > Actinomycetota > Thermoleophilia > Gaiellales > Gaiellaceae > PALSA-600. Next base: position 15,287 of record JAICUZ010000025.1, on the reverse strand, counting down.
ACGAGCGCATGCTGGACGCGCTCCACGTGTATGCGAAGGCGAACCAGGCGATGGTGATCACGCCGTTCCTGCTCATGGGGGCGATGTCGCCGGTGTCCGTGCCGTCGACCCTTGCGCAGCAGGTCGGCGAGGCGCTCGCAGGGATCGCGCTCGTGCAGACGATCCGGCCCGGCTGCCCCGTCGTGTTCGGGAGCTTCCTCTCGAACACGGACATGCAGTCCGGCTCGCCGTCGTTCGGGACACCGGAGTCAGCGGTCGGGCTGCTGTGCACGGGGCAGATCGCGCGGCACTACGGGCTGCCGTTCCGCGGCGGGGGCGGGCTTACGTCGTCACAGGCTGTCGACGCCCAGGCTGCCTACGAAGCGGCGATGACGCTCTGGCCGACGTTCCTCGCCGGGACGAACTTCGTCATGCACTCGGCCGGCTGGCTCGAGTCGGGCCTCGTCTCGTGCTACGAGAAGTTCATCGTCGACGTCGAGGTGCTTCGCATGCTGCACGAGGTGTTCGAGCCGCTGAAGATCGACGAGGAGACCCTCGCCTACGGCGCGCACCAGGAGGTGGGGCAGGGCGGGCACTTCCTCGGCGCCGCCCACACGCTCGAGCGGTTCCGGGAGTGCTTCTACCGGCCGTTGCTCTCGTCGACCGAGAACTACGAGCGCTGGACGCGCAACGGCGGCAAGGACGCCGCGGCGCGTGCGACCGACATCTGGAAGAAGACGCTGGACGAGTACGAGGAGCCGGCCATGGACGCGGGGTTGAAGGAGGAGCTGAAGTCCTATGTCGACCGCCGTCGCACCGAGTTGGGAGACTGAGTCATGAAGACCGTCGGTGACGTGATGACGAAAGGGTTGCTGGAGCTCGCCGAGGAGACGCCGCTCGTCGAGGCGGCGGCCGCCATGAACGAGCGCCGTGTCGGCTCGGCCCTCGTCGTCGACGGTGGCCGGCTGATCGGGATCGTCACCGAGCGCGACGTGCTCCGCGCCGTCGGCTCCGGCAGCGTCGACGGACTGGTCGGCGACTGGATGACCCGCCACCCGGAGACCGTGGATGCCGACGAGTCGACGCAACAGGCGGGCGTCGTGATGATCCACGGCGGCTTCCGCCACCTGCCCGTGCTCGAGGAAGGCCGGCCCGTCGGGATCGTCTCGATCAGGGACCTGATGCGCGTCGCGCTCGAGGACGTGAGCCCACGTGGCGTCTAGCGTCGCGATTCGCGGGATGTTCGTCGGCGGCGCGTGGACGCCCGCCGAGAACGGCGAGACGTTCACGGCCGAGTCGCCCGCCACGGGGGAGCAGATCGGCGAAGTGCCGAAGGGCGGGCGGGCGGACGCGCAACGCGCGATCGGCGCCGCGAACGACGCCGCGACCGGCTGGGCGCGGCTGACCGCCTTCGAGCGCGCCGCGCTCATGCACCGCGTCGGCGACGAGATCGAGAAGCGCCGCGACGAGCTCACACACGCGCTCACGCTCGACCAGGGCAAGCCGCTGCACGAGTCGCGCGACGAGGTCGAGGAGCTCGTCGCCTACTGGCGGAACGCGGCCGAGGACGGGAAGCGGCTCGAGGGGCGGCTCGCCAACTCGTTCACGCCCGGGAAGCGCGTGCTGCTCGTTCGCAGGCCGCGCGGCGTGATCGGTGTGATCACGCCGTGGAATTGGCCCTACACGATGCCGGCGGAGCTGATCGCACCGGCGCTCGCGTCCGGCAACACGGTCGTCGGGACGCCGGCGTCGACGACCGCCGTCTGCGGCACGCTGCTCGCCGAGTGTGTCGTCGAGGCCGACCTGCCCGAAGGCGTCTTCAATTTCGTCACCGGCCCCGGCTCGGTCGTCGGCGACGAGATCGCGCGCAACCCCGGCACGAGCGGCGTGGGCTTCATCGGCTCGACCGAGACGGGCCGCAAGGTGGCCGAGGCGGCCGCGGGCAAGGCGGCGGTGCTCGAGCTCGGCGGCAACGGCCCCGTCGTCGTCATGGACGACGCCGACCTGGAGCTCGCGGCGGAAGCGGCCGTCACGGCGTGCTTCCTGTGCGCTGGCCAGAGCTGCACCGCGGGCGAGCGACTGCTCGTGCATCGCGCGGTGCGCGAGGAGTATGTCGCTCTGCTGCGTGAGAAGGCGCAGCGCGTCGTACTCGGTGATCCGTTCGCCGACGGCACGACGATGGGGCCGCTGAACAACGAAGGCGTCGCAGAGAAGATGGACGAGCACGTCGCCGACGCGCTCGAGCGCGGCGCGGCGATCGTCCACGGCGGCGAGCGCGCGGGCGGGTTCCCGACGAAGCTGTTCTGGCAAGCGACCGTCCTCGACGGTGTCCCGGCGGACTCCCGTGTCGCGACGGAGGAGACCTTCGGTCCCGTCGCCCCGGTGGTCGAGATCACCTCGCTCGATCAGGCGATCGCGCTTGCGAACGCGTCGCCGTACGGGTTGCTTTCCGCGATCTTCACGCGCGACCTCGCTGCCGGGCTGCGCTACGCCGACGAGGTGAAGACGGGCTGGGTGAACATCAACGACTCCTCGAACTACTGGGAGGCGCACCTCCCGTTCGGTGGTCGGTCGGGCACCGCGAGCGGCATCGGGCGCGTCGGCGGCACCGCGCCGATGGAGTCGTTCACCGAGTTGCAAACAGTGGTGTTGGGTGTCTGACACCACTGGTGTCAGACACCATTGGGACTACGTCATCGTCGGCGGTGGCAGCGCCGGCTGCGCCCTGGCCGCGAGGTTGACCGAGGACTCGGGCACGCGCGTGCTCGTGCTCGAGGCCGGGCGCATGGACTCGTGGTGGGACCTCTACATCCACATGCCGGCGGCGCTGTCGTTCCCGATCGGCAGCCGGTTCTACGACTGGAAGTACGAGTCGGAGCCGGAGCCGCAGCTGAACGGGCGCCGTATCTACCACGCGCGGGGCAAGGTGCTCGGCGGCTCGAGCTCGATCAACGGGATGATCTTCCAGCGCGGCAACGCGCTCGACTACGAGCGGTGGGCGCACGAGGGCGGCATCGCGGACTGGGACTACGCACACTGCCTGCCGTACTTCAAGCGAATGGAGACATGCGTCGCCGGCGCCGACGAATGGCGCGGGGGAGACGGTCCGTTGATCCTCGAGCGCGGGCCGGCCGAAGGGCCGTTGTTCGACGCGTTCTTCGCGGCTGTCCAGCAGGCGGGCCATTCGCTCACGACCGACGTGAACGGCTATCGCCAGGAGGGCTTCGCGAAATTCGACCGCAACATCTCGCACGGCCGGCGCTGGTCGGCGGCGCGGGCGTACCTCCATCCCGCGATGAACCGCCGGAACCTCGAGGTTCGCACGCGCACGTTCGTCGAGAAGGTCGTCTTCGAGGGCACCCGCGCGACCGGCGTCCAGGTCGGTGGACGGACGATCCGCGCCGATGAGGTGATCCTGTGCGGCGGTGCGATCAACTCGCCTCAGCTGCTGCAGCTTTCGGGCGTGGGGCCGGGTGAGCTCGCGCGGGTCGCGGAGCTCCCGGTCGGAGACAACCTGCAGGATCACCTCGAGGTCTACGTGCAGCGCGCATCGACCCAGCCGGTGACGATGGCGCCGTACTACAAGTTGCGCAACCGGCCGCTCGTCGGGCTGAAGTGGCTGCTCGCGAAGAAAGGGCCCGGCGCCTCGAACCACTTCGAGGCCGGTGGTTTCATCCGGTCGAACGACGAGGTCGCCTACCCGAACGTGATGTTCCATTTCCTGCCGATCGCAGTGCGCTACGACGGCACCGCGCCGCAGGGCCACGGCTACCAGCTGCACGTCGGGCCGATGTACTCCGACGCGCGCGGCTCGCTGCGCATCACCTCCACCGATCCCCGGGTGAAGCCGGCGCTCCGCTTCAACTACCTGTCGACGGAGCAGGACCGGCGCGAATGGGTCGAGTGCGTGCGCGCCGCGCGGGCGATCCTCGACGCGCCCGCGTTCGAGCCGTTCGACGGCGGCGAGCTCTCGCCCGGTCCGTCAGTCGAGTCGGACGACGAGATCCTCGACTGGGTCGCTCGCGACGCCGAGACGGCCTTGCACCCGTCGTGCACCTGCGCGATGGGCCGGGTCGTCGATCCCGCGACGATGCGCGTCTACGGCCTCGAGAATTTGCGCGTCGTCGACGCCAGCGTGTTCCCGTTCGTGCCCAACGGGAACATCTACGCCCCGACCATGATGGTTGCCGAGCGCGCCGCCGACCTGATCCGCGGCAACACACCGCTCCCGCCTGAGCCCGCACCGTTCTATCGACATGAGCCTGTCGGAACGCCCAGTCGGTGAGTTCCTGGCCGCGCTCGGCGAGCGGACACCGATGCCGGCGAGCGGAGCGGCGACCGCGCTGACCGCGGCGCTCGCGGCCGCGCTGGTCGAGCTCGCCGGCCGTTTTGCCGGGGACGAGGACGCGGTCGTGCGCGCGAAGGCCCTATGGTCGCGGCTTGCGGAGCTTGCGGACGAAGATGCGGAGGCGTACAGCACGTTCATGGCCGACCGAAGCGAGGCGAATCGCGAGCGGATCATCGCGGTGCCGCTCGAGATCGCGGACTGCGCCGACGAGGCCGCCGAACTGGCCGAGCGCGTCCGCACGCAGTTACGCACGGCCGTGGTCGGTGACGCCGAGGCGGCTCGCGAGCTCGCGCGCACTGCAGCGCGCGTCGCGCGGCGGCTTGCCGAGCTCAACGGGTAACTCAGGTGCCGAAGGTGGGAATCGAACCCACACGCCCCGAAGGGCAATGGATTTTGAGTCCATCGCGTCTGCCAATTCCGCCACTTCGGCCCGCTGGTCCAATGGTAACCGGGTCACGCAGATAGGACTTCGCGCCTGAAGGCAGTAAAGTCGCCTGATCGTGGCGGCAGACGCTTCAGCATCGACCCTCCCGACCCGTTTCAAGCGCCCGACGTTCATCGGTGGGCTGGGGGGGATTTTCGTCATCCTGCTGGTCGTCCTCCTCGTCAAGGAGGCCACGGTCTCGCCGTCGCAGTTCGCACAGACGACGCTGATCGGCGTCACGAACGGCGCCGTCTACGCGCTCATCGCGCTGGGCTACACGCTGGTGTACGGCATCCTCGAGCTCATCAACTTCGCGCACGGCGACGTGTTCATGCTCGCCGGCATGTTCACGATCACGTTCGGGACGCACTTCTTCGGCCTCCATCACGGGCAAGGCCCGGTCACGGTCCTGATCGTCTTCGCGACACTCGTCCTCACGATGCTCACCTGCGGCTCGATCAACGCCGCGATCGAGTTCGTCGCGTACCGACCGTTGCGCGGAGCGCCGCGACTCGCGCCGCTGATCACCGCGATCGGCGTGAGCTTCATCATCCAGGACGTCGGCCTCGCCTGGAAAGGCCCGAACTATGTGACGGCGCCCGATGTCTTCCCGCACTCGAACGTGTTCTCGGTCGGCGGCGTCAACTACCAATGGAACCACCTGATCGTCGTGATCCTCACCGTCCCGGTGCTGCTCGCACTCCTCTGGCTCGTGCAGCGGACACGACAGGGAAAGGCGATGCGCGCGACGTCGCAAGACAAGGATGCGGCCGCAATCATGGGCATCAATGTCAACCGGACGATCTCGTTCACGTTCCTCATCGCCGGCGCGCTCGCCGGCGCCGCGGGGACGCTCTACTCGCTGTGGGCGACGACGGTGCGGTTCGACCAGGGCTTCCAACTTGGGCTGATCGCGTTCACCGCCGCGGTGCTCGGCGGCATCGGCAACCTGCCGGGCGCCGTCCTCGGCGCCGTCACGATCGGCCTGATCCAGTCGTGGAACGAGGGCCTCCCGTGGCACATGCCGGGGTCCGACTGGACGCAGTCGATCGTGTTCTCGATCCTGATCATGATCCTCGTCTTCCGGCCGGAAGGGCTTCTCGGAGAGAAGACGCCGGAGGGTGGCTGAGGTGGAGAACACCGAAGAAGCAGTCGACTTCCAAGGCCGGTTGAGTGCGCGCTGGCACGAGCTGCCCGCGATGCAACGGGCGGGTGTGCTGATCGCGGTCGAGCTCGTCCTGTCGGCACTGCTCCTCCTCATCGACAAGGCGCTGGGCTTCGGTGTCGCGACCGTCGCTGCGGTCTACTGGATCTACCGTCTGCCGCCGCTTCCGTGGCGGATCGGGGCGCAGGCGGCGCTCGTGCTGCTCTTCCTGATCCTTGGGCCGCGGTCGTTCGGCGTGCTGCTCGCGGCGGCGTTCGCCGTCTTCTGGGTCCCGGACCGGCGCCGCTCGTGGGTGATCCCGGCGGCCGCGATCGGAGCGGCGGTCTTCTACCCGTTCTACCAGGGCCACATGTTCACGATCCCGGTCTTCGGCGCCTGGCCGGACGTCGCCACCGGTGTGGTGATGCTCGTGTTCGTGATGATGGCGATCGGCCTCAACATCGTGGTCGGCTACGCCGGCCTGCTCGACCTGGGCTACGTCGCCTTCTACGCGACAGGCGCGTACACCGCTGCGTTCTTCGCGAGCCAGCAGTTCGCCGGGCAGAAGTGCCCGACGCCCGGCGTGAGCGTGGGGAACTGCTCGGCAGCGCTCGTCCCGCAGCACGACTTCAACTTCGGCGCAGTCGGCGTCGTGCCCGGGGCAGGCGGGATCCACATCTCGGTCTGGCTGCTGCTCCTGCTCGCCGGTGTGATCACCGCCTTCTTCGGGATCGTCATCGGGCTGCCGACCCTCCGCCTCCGGGGCGACTACCTCGCGATTGTCACGCTCGGCTTCGGCGAGATCCTGCCGCAGATCGCCCGCAACGGCGACAACCTCTTCGGCACCGGCGTCAACCTGACGAACGGGCCCAATGGCATCACGCCGCTCGACTCGATCGGCTTCGGCAACCGCGTCTCCGACGCGTCGGGCGGGTTCCTGCCGTCCAACTTCCTCACCTGCTGCAAGGCGAATCACCTCGGGCACCAGCTCCAGTCCACGGACGTCTTCTTCTGGGTCGCGATCGTGCTGTTGCTCGTGACGGTGTTCTGCTCGCTCCGGCTTCAGTACTCCCGCCTCGGCCGTGCGTGGATCGCGATTCGGGAGGACGAGACAGCGGCTGCCGCGATGGGCATCCCGCTGATGCGGACGAAGACCTGGGCGTACGCGAGCGGCGCGTTCTTCGGCGGCGTTGCCGGCGCGTACTACGCCATCTTCAGGAGCGCGACGTTCCCGGGCGACTTCTTCTTCAACATCTCTGTGTTCATCCTCTGCATGGTCATCCTCGGCGGCATGGGGAACATCTGGGGCGTGATCGTCGGAGCGGCGTTCCTGGCGTACCTCGACCGAGAAGGGCTCGCCAACACCGGCTCGTGGCTGAACACGAACCTGAGTGCGACCTCCTTCAACCTGCTCGTCGCCGGCATCTTCCTCGCGCTGCTCGTGTGGCTTCTCCTGCGCTCGCGTGAGCAGGTGATGCGCTTCGTGCTTCTAGGGTTGATCGTGATCGACCTCGTCCTGTTCGCAGGGCTACGCATCATCCACCTGCCGATCGAGGTCCCGCTCTACGCCTCGGGCATCTACGGCCTGATCATCCTGATCGTCATGCTGCTTCGGCCCGAAGGCCTCATTCCGTCGAGGCGGCGCGCGGCCGAGTTGCACGAGGGTGTGCACGACGAGCCGCTCTACGACATCGCGCATGCGGGGGCCGAGGGATGAGCGAGAACGGCGATCTGCTCGTTGCGCAGGACGTGCGCAAGGAGTTTGGTGGACTGATCGCCGTCAACGACGTCTCGTTCACGGTGCCGCGCGGCCGCGTGATCTCGTTGATCGGGCCGAACGGAGCGGGGAAGACGACGTTCTTCAACATGCTCACCGGCGTCTACAAGCCGACGGCGGGGTCGATCACGTTCCTCGGTGAGGACGTCACCGGCAAGCCGCCGCACGCGATCACCTCCAAGGGCATGGGGCGGACGTTCCAGAACATCCGCCTCTTCCAGAACATGACCGCGATCGAGAACGTGCTGGTCGGCATGCACGCCCGCATGCACGCCAACTTGTTCAACTCGATCATCCGCACGCCGTTCGTGAAGCGGGAGGAGGCGGCTGCGCGGGTGCGGGCGCTCGAGCTGCTCCAGGAGGTCGGCCTCCGGCGAAAGGCGTACGAGGCGGCGAAGAACCTGCCATACGGCGAACAGCGGAAGCTCGAGGTGGCGCGCGCGCTTGCGACCGAGCCGCAGCTCCTGCTCCTGGACGAGCCGACGGCCGGGATGAACCCGCAGGAGTCGGCGGAGTTCACGCAGTTCGTCGGGCATCACCTGCGCGACGAGCGCGAGCTGACGGTGCTCATGATCGAGCACGACATGCGCGTCGTGATGGGCGTGTCCGACCGTGTCTCCGTCCTCGACTACGGCGAGAAGATCGCCGAGGGCTCGCCGCGTGACGTGCAGAAGAACGAACGGGTGATCGAGGCGTACCTCGGTAAGGCGGCGGTGGAGGACATGAAGCGGCAGGGACTCTCGTGAGCGCGAACGGCAACGGTGCCGCCGGCGGTGTCCCGATCCTCGAGATCTCGGACATCCACACGTACTACGGATCGATCCACGCGCTGAAGGGGATCTCGCTGGAGGTTCGTGAGGGCGAGATCGTGACGCTGCTCGGTGCGAACGGCGCCGGCAAGACGACGACGCTGCGATCGATCAACGGGCTCAACCGGCCGCGTCAGGGAACGATCCGCTTCCAGGGGCGTGAGATCACGACGACGGCGGCGCACGACATCGTCAAGCGCGGCATTGCGCAGTCGCCGGAAGGACGCCGGCTGTTCCCGCGCATGAGCGTGACGGAGAACCTCGAGATGGGCGCGTTCCAGCGGAACGACAAGTCGGAAATCCGTTCCGACATGGAGCGCGTGTTCGAGCTCTTCCCCCGCCTGCAGGAGCGCCGTCACCAGAAGGCCGGGACGATGTCGGGCGGCGAGCAGCAGATGTGCGCCATCGGCCGGGCGTTGATGGCGCGCCCGAAGCTGCTGCTTCTCGACGAGCCGTCGCTCGGGCTCGCGCCGATCTTCGTCGAGCGAATCTTCGACATCATCCGGCAGATCAACGAACAGGGCACCTCGATCCTGCTCGTCGAGCAAAACGCGCTGATGGCCCTCGACGCCGCAGACCGCGGCTACGTGCTCGAGACCGGCCGCATCGTTCTGGCCGACAACGCCGCCGCGCTCAAGACGAACGAAGAAGTCCGCAAGACGTACCTCGGCGAGAGCTAACCGACTGTCACGGGGAAGTAGGGCGGCGCGACGAGGTAACCGATTCGGCGTGCGCCGCGACCGCGTGCCATCTCGAGCGCTGCGCCGAGGCCGTGCGCCGGCACGAGCCCGAGCTGGCGTGCCGCCTGGGCGTCACGGCAGCCGGCGACGAGCACCGCGCCGAGCCGCCGCGCGACCGCGTCGCTCGCAGCTCGTTCGACGAAGGGCTGCAACGGGTGGCATGCGTGGCCCGCGCGGTAGTCGGCGAGCGCGCGTTCGTCCCGTGCCGCCTCCTCTTCCGGCTGGAACAACGCGGAGCGGTAGGGCGTCTGCGTCGGACGAGGAAAGCGCCGAGGCAGGGGGTGCACGAGAATCGCCGTGCCGCCCTCGGCGACGATGGGTTCGTTCCGCCAGAGCCGAAGGGCGAGCCCGAGGCCGAGGTACGCGGCGGTGATCGGGTTCGGCCGCTCGCGCGGCATCCACGGCGTCGTCGGCGGGACACCGATCACGACCGCATCCAGCGGTGTATCGAGAGTGCAGCCCTTGAAGACGGTGCCACGAAGGAGGGCCTCCGTGTGCGCGACCGACGGCGTCCCGCCGTAGACCGCTGCGGCGGTCTGCTCGCGGGGGAGGCGGTCGAGCACCCGCTGGCGGACACGGCCCGGCGCGAGCTGGAACAGCCACCGGACGCGGGACCGGAGCAGTCGGTCGACTGCCTCCTCGTCGTACGGGTAACCGGCGAACGGGCCGGTGATCCGCGTCAGGTTGAGTGCGAGCGAGACGCCCGTGACGGCGACACGCTGCTGGAGCCGCCGTTCGAGCTCGAGTGCGAGCTTCCACCCTTGCGAGCCGCTCGCCTCGAGCAGCGAGGGAGACGAGGCGGCGCGGATCGATTCAGGCCCGGTTGCGCCCAGCAAAGCGCCGGGACCGCCGTCGACGACCGTCTCGGCCGCGGTCACCGGCAACACGAGGTCGGTCTCGACGAGCGCGCGGTTGACGCGCAACGGGATCCCTTCGACGTTCCCGACATCGACGAGGTCCTCGGCTTCTGCGTCGTGCACGAGGATCCGGCCGCGGAAGCGGCGCCTGAACTCGGGCGGGAAGAGCAGGCCGATCTCCCGCGGCGACGTGCGGCGCAGCAGACCGCCTGCGACGACGATCGTCAGCCGGTCGACGCCGAGCCGGTCGAGCTCGTCCGCGGCTGCGGCGATCGCAAGGTGACGCGGGCCGAGCGTCGCCGCAGGGATCGGCAGCGACGGCTGCTCGATCACGAGCGTCGCGGTGCCGCCGCGCGTGACGAGGCGTTCGAGTGGCTCGCCCGCGAGCGGGAACGCAAGTGCGTCGCGAACCGCCTGCGGCACGTCGTCGAGCACGTCGCGCGGCGCCGGGGGACGGAGCACCGTATCGCGCGCGGCCGGCTCGGCGACGACGATGCGTGTGTCGGCCAGCAGCGGGATGCGCGTCATGTGCTGCGGTGCGCCGCCGCCGCGGTCACGCCGAGTGCGACGAAGATGGCGCCCGAGAGGTACCGGCGTGCGCGCGCTCCGCGGCCACTGCGGCGCAAGCGCCCCGCGAGCAGGTCGGCCAGCAGCGCGTAGAGGCAGTCCGAGGTGAACGCGATCGCAGCGAACGTGAGCCCGAGTACCGCCACCTGCGGTGGGATCGACGCGCCGCGGTCGACGAACTGCGGTAGGAACGCGAGAAAGAAGAGTGCCGTCTTCGGGTTGAAGACGTTGACGATCACGCCCTGGCGATAGATGCGACGAAGCGGTGCCGGAAAAGCCTGAGCCTGCTCCGAGTCGTCGCGACCCGCGATGCGGCGGATGCCGACGACGATCAGGTAGACGGCGCCGACGAGCTTCACGACCGTGAACGCCGTCGCAGACGACGCGACCAGCGCGGACAGGCCGATCGTCGCAGCCACAACGTGCACGAGACCGCCGCTCGCGACGCCGGCCGCGGAGGCAAGACCCGCGCGGCGACCCTTGTCGACGCTGTGCATGACGATGTAGGTGACCGCCGGGCCGGGCACGACGGCGAGCGCAACGGAGGCGAGGCAGAACAGCGCGAACGAGGTGGGGGAGGGCACGTCTACGGGACCGCTCGGTAGAGGCGCAGGTACTGCGGGCGGAAGCCGCGGTTCGTCCAGAAGCGGGACGAGAGCAGGTTGACCGAGCGCCAGTCGACCGTCATCGAGCGGAAGCCGTTCTCGAGCGCCCAGGCGAACGCGAAGGCGGTGAGGGCGCGGCCGACGCCGGAGCCTCGCACCTCGTCGCGCGTGGCTGCGAACGCGAGGTCGATGTTGTAGCTCGGAACGCGTAGGTCGCCTTCCGGACGCCGGTAGAGGCCGAGCGCGCCGATGACGCCGGCGTCGGTCTCTGCGACGAACGGCAAGTAGGAGTCGTCCTGCCACACCTCGGCGAACTCCTCGCGCAAGCCGTCGCGCGTCGGTGGTTCCAGGCCGGAGAAGCTCGGCGTAACCGCCTGGTGCGTGTAGAGCAGCACGTCGAGATCGATCAGCGCCTCGGTGTCGTCCGGCGTTGCGGGGCGGATCGTGCCGGCGAACTCGACCGGCTCGACCTCGTCCACCTCGCGGACCGCCCACACCGCCTGGCAGCCGAACGCCAGCCTGAACCAGGCGCCGATCACGTCACGCTCGCTCGCCGGCACCGTCAGCGTGAACCGCGAGACGCCGAGCTCGCCGGCCTGCACCTCGAACAGGTCGCGGAGCGCCTCCGGCTCCCGCGCGGCGTGCCCCGCGAAGAGCCAGCGTGCCATGTCCCCGTCGACTGCCCCTGCCAGATAGGCGACCGCATTGCCGCCCCGCGTCGCGACGTGTCCGTCGGCGGGAACGTGCGGCTCGAAGTCGTCGACCTCGGGGAGCAGCGGCTCGGCTGCACGCTGCCGCGCGAAGCGCTCGGCGAGCAGGCCCGCGGCCTCCCCGCGAAGCTCGGAAAGTGGATGAATCTCGAGGCTCGCCACCGGCCCACGACGATACCCTCGCACCATGCCGAAGACCCTGACCGGAGCGGAGCTCGAGCTCGACGACGCACCTGCGCGCGAGTGCGATCTCTTCATCGTCGACGGCAACAACCTCGCCTACCGCGCCTACTTCGCGCTCCCCGAGGAGCTCGCGACGACCGACGGCCAGCCGACCAACGCGCTGCTCGGGTTCACCAACATGCTCTTCAAGCTGCTCGCCGACTACCGGCCGAAGGGCGTCGCCGTCGCCTGGGACACGCGGCCGGTGCACCGCGCCGCCGTCGCCGAGGCGGCGGAGGTCGTCTACAAGGAAGGGCGAAAGTCGATGCCGGACCTGCTGCGCGAGCAGTTCCCGCACTTCCGCCCGATCGTCGAGGCGTTCGGCTACCGCAATCTCGAGTTCGAAGGCTGGGAAGCCGACGACGTGATCGCGACCCTGGCCACGCGCGCGGACACGCAGGGGATCAAGACGTGCGTCGTCTCGACCGACCGCGACGCGTTCCAGCTCTGCAGCGACAACGTCTGCCTGATGATGACCCCGCGCGGCGTCGCAGACGTCAACGTCTACACGCCGGAACGGGTCGAAGCGCGGTACGGCGTCACACCCGAGCAGGTACCCGACTTCATCGGGCTGAAGGGCGACACATCCGACAACATCCCGGGCGTCCCCGGGATCGGCGACAAGACCGCAGGCCAGCTGATCGCGCAGTACGGCTCGCTCGAAGCGGTGATCGAGCACGCGGACGAGCTGTCGCCGGCGCGTCGCAAGAACATCACCGAGCACGCCGAGATCGCCCGCACGTCGAAAGAGCTGGCGACGATGCGTCGTGACCTCGACATCGACTGCGACCCCGCGCAGCTCGTTCTCGAGCCGCCCGATCGGGCGGAGCTGAAGGAGATCTTCCGCCGCTTCGAGTTCCGCGCGCTGCTCAACCGCGTCGACGAGCTCGATGCCGCTGTGCCATCCGCGCCGATGCAGGTCACCGGCATCGAAGTGCCGTGGCGCGAGGGGAGCCTCGACTACCGGGGGGTTGTGGGCTACGCCGCGATCGCTGACCGCGCGGGCGTCGCGAACGGTGACGACGTTGTGATCGGTCAGCGGTCGCTCCTCCCTGCCGATGCTCAGCTCGTTGTCCACGACGCGAAGGCGCTGCGGGTCGACGCGAAGGAGGACACGCTTCTCGCCGCCTACCTGATCGACCCGGGCCGCGCGTCGTACGAGCTCGACGACCTCGCGGCCGAGTACGGGGTGGAGCTACTGCCGACCCCTGCCGCCGACGAGGAGACGACCGCGCTCGTCCGGCACGCCGAGACCCCGCGCCGGCTGATCGGCCCGCTGCTCGAGCGGCTCGACGAGCGTGGCGTCACCGGCCTCTATCGAACCGTCGAGCTGCCGCTCACGTCGGTGCTCGCCGGGATGGAGACGGCGGGCGTGAAGATCGACACGTACCGGATGGGGGAGATCACCGCGCGGCTCGCAGACCGCGTCGAAGAGCTCGAGTCCCAGGCATTCGAGGCTGCCGGCGAGGAGTTCATGCTCGGCTCGACGCAACAGGTGGGCCGCGTGCTGTTCGAGCAGCTCGGCCTGACCGCGGGCCGCAAGGGAAAGACCGGCTACTCGACCGACGCGAAGGTGTTGCGGTCGATCCGACACGAGCACGCGATCGTGCCGATCATCGAGGAGTGGCGTGAGCTCTCGAAGCTCTTGAACACGTACCTCGGGCCGCTCCCGTCGCTGATCTCGGAGGCCGACGGGCGGCTGCACACGACGTTCAACCAGACGGTCGCGGCGACCGGCCGCCTCTCGACGTCCGACCCGAACCTGCAGTCGATCCCGATCCGCACCGACCTCGGCCGCGAGATCCGTTCGGCGTTCATCGCCGAAGAGGGCCACCGGATCATGTCCGCCGACTACTCGCAGATCGAGCTGCGCATCCTCGCGCACGTCTCCGGCGAGCCGAAGCTGCGTGAGGCGTTCGAGCGCGGCGAGGACATCCACACCGCCACCGCGTCCGAGGTGCTGGGCGTCGATCCGGCGGAGCTGACGCCCGGCCAGCGTTCGATCGCGAAGATGATCAACTTCGGAATCGTCTACGGCATCTCGGCGTACGGCCTGTCGGAGAACCTCGAGATTCCCCGCGACGAGGCGCAGCGGTACATCGACGCGTACCTCGCCCGCTTCCCGCACGTGCAGGATTTCATCGGCCGGACGATCGTGCAGACGGCGGCGGACGGGTACGTGACGTCGCTGCTCGGCCGGCGCCGTCCCGTGCCGGAGATCCGGGCGTCCAACCGGCAGACACGAGGCTTCGGCGAGCGCGTCGCCGTCAACTTCGTCATGCAGGGATCGAACGCAGACATCATCAAGGTCGCGATGATCCACATTGCGCGCCGGCTGCAGGAAGAAGGCCGCGGCGCACGCCTCGTCCTGCAGGTGCATGACGAGCTCCTGCTCGAAGTTCCGGAGCCGGAGGTGTCGAAGGTGCGTGACCTCGTCCGCGCGGAGATGTGCGGCGCATACGACCTCGACCCGGAGCTCGCAGTCGACGTCGGCGTCGGCGACAACTGGGCCGAGGCGAAGTCGTAGCGCACACCGGCCCGGGAGGGCTCGTCCACCAGCGCCACGGCCGGTGCCAGGCACCGAAACGGAGTGCGCACACCTTCGTGTCGAAAACGTGACGACTCTTCGACGCCGCGGGGGTGCGGATGTGCGTTCTCGCTTTGGGGCGGTCCGCCCGCCGACGGGTTTCGCGGCTGGGCGGTGGCTTCGGCCGGCGTGAACCCGAAGGGAACAGCTGGGACGTCGCATGGGCAACCGGATCGACGATCGACGATCGACGATCGCGGCGGCCGGGCTGTCCGTGAACCGATCGCCCGTTCGGGGCGTAAACGGAACGTGGCTATACTTCCCGGCCGCTTGGCTAGCAACGACCTCATGCAGCAGGAGCCCGGCGTCTGGGTCGAAGGCCCCGACGGCGAGCTCATCCCCGACTACGAGTCGACCTTCCCCGAGATCAACGAGGGAGAGGTCGTGCACGGCACCGTCGTGCGGGTCGACAAGGACGAGGTCCTCGTCGACATCGGCTACAAGTCGGAGGGCGTCATTCCCGTCGCCGAGCTTTCGATCCGCCGCTCGGTCAATCCCGCCGACGAGGTTTCGCTCGG